>JAUXSJ010000113.1 GCA_030679615.1 Parachlamydiaceae bacterium
GGGATTGGATTATTTGGATCTAAAATTAAGCATAACATGTAAGTTTGAACTGCGTCTTTAAATTCTTTCAACATATGAAAACATGCAGCTAATCCAAGAGCATATTTTGGTTCCATTGAATTCATCATGATAAGCATGCGAAATAAATGAATCGCTTCTTTATACTTACCGGTGTTGTAAAGTCGATAAGCTTGGGCATACATATTTTCTAGTATTTCAGCATTAATTTCTAAAGCAGCTTGAGGAGTTTTTCCTTCAATAAACATCGTTTTTGTTAGTTTATCAAATGCCTTTCCGAACTCTTCGCCTTTCATTTTAGAAAGATGTTCTGCTTCTTTTTCCATTTGCTTTTTATCAGCATGAGAATTTTTCATAAATACCTCTAACTAATTTATAATTAACTACTAGAAAAAGCCTTATATAATTGACCCATCACTTCAAGAAGTGATTTCAGTGTATTTGCATCATCATTGATTGTATCTGTTGTTTGAGTCATAAAGCTTTGTTGTTGTTTTGCAGCTTGGTCAATAACATCTTGGTCTCTTTGGATATCTTGATATAAAAGAGCGAGATCATTGTTATTAAAACTATTAAAGGCCTCAGCTGTATCTTCATTGCTCGGATCTTGCCCCAAATCTTCAGGCTTTACTTTTGGAATTTGGCTCATTTGGATGGTCAAAGCAATACTTTCTTGGTTTAAATTTTGTAAGTATTCACCTTGTTCAATGGCTAACTTTTGATTTTCGTCGATATTATCAACAAATGCTTGAATCGTATCCCAAATAGTAAATTCTTCTTCTAACTCTGTTTTTTCTTTTGCTTCAATTTCTTCTGCTGCTGCATTAGAAGATGAATTGGCTGCGCTGACAGGAATTCCTGCTGAATGTAATTTTGCTGCAGCTTCAGCTGAAAGATTATATTGATCCTGTGAAAAGGTATTCCCTTCTCCTACAGGTCCTGTTGAATTAATTTCAGTCATATATTCCTCTTAACATATAATTTAAATATTATGAAATCTGTCTATTAATACTTGATTGTGATTCCATTAATGTATCCCAAGTCTCATCTAGACATGATAAAATACTCTTAGCCACCATCATTTGCATTTGCATGTCAATTTTTTGCTCTGAAGCCAAGCTTTGAGCAGTACTAATAGCCATATCAATATTGAATTTTGTCATGCTTTGTGATTGCTCATCTGTTGCCATTGTCAACCAATATAATGCCTTACCGTCATCTGAATAGTCTTGTGGAACTTCATTAAAGTCTTGAAGGATTTGGTCTAGATAATAGGCTAAGCTTGTGCTGTCTTCGACTCTAACTTGACCAGTAGGATCAATTTGTTCTAATAAATCCGCTAATTCGTTCATTGTCGCTTCTAATTGACCCCAAATCTCTTCCAATTGCTCTGTAGGTATTGTTTCATTGACAAGTTCTCCATAGTCAACAAAGAATGCTTCCAAACAAGCTTCAGCTATGCCATTTTCATCTCCCCATTCAACCATAATTGCATTGAATACATCAGAACTTTGATGCTGTTGTGCCATCGCTTCTTCCAATGTACAACCTGTTTCTTCCACTAATTTTTCTGCTGCAGCTCTATCTTGAAAATAAGCAGAAGTCAGCATATCTGATAATGTCATATCTTCATACACGACGCCATTGACAACCAGATCTTCTTCTGTTGTATTTAAATCCAAAGCAGCAAGAAGAATATAAAATCCTTCATCTTGTGGCATGTCTGCATATGACTTTGGTGGGAAAACAAATGGAGGCACATCTGCTGTTTCCATGTAGTTCAGAATATTATACAAACCAGTTAATGCTGCTAATACTTCGTTTGTTAACTCCAATAACTCTGTTAATCTTTTTAACTCTTCAAGATACGTTTCTGTCACTTGATCATAAGATAAATGCTTGATAATCCATGTTGCAGAGTGTGTAATTCCTGTTAAGTCTAGCGCTGAATCCATAAATTCTTGTACGGAAACAGTTCCTCCTGTTGTCCAAGATTCAACTGTCATCGTTTGGTTTTTCCAAGCATTCATTGCTGCAATAGGATCTTCTGGATCTGTAGAAGTCGTAATTCCTGATTCACGTAAGATATATAACATTATTTGTGTGTTATAGATCATTTCTGGGGTTAAATCTTCTGGAGGAGGATCTTTAAGCAGCAATGCTTCCAATCCATCCATTGCTTCTTGTAGGGCTTCGTAATCTTCTTGCGTATAGGGTTCCGACTTATTATACAAATCAATGATGACTGTCATGTATTCTGTATATAATTCATTTGACGTTTTAGCCTCTCCAGATATACCCTGAACTGGCTTAACTCCCCCTGCACCTTCAACAGGATTTATTCCTTGATTCATGCCATCCGTTCTATTAATATTAAAATCAGTCATGACTTCACCTTATTTATAACAAATAATAAACCTTATCGCGTTATAATTTAATTCTATCACTAAAAATTAAATTAATCAATTTATTGAACTAGATTTACAGTAAATTAATAAATCATTAACACAATTCAAAACTTAAAACAATTAGATTATTAAAGGTCGTTCTTTAGTATTAGAAGTATAAATTAGGCCTGTTTGAGAAGAGTGAATAAGAGAATACGCTGGGTCCATCATTTTCAAAAGAAAAGCAGATAAATTTAAAGATGTTTCCATTGCTGTTTCAAATGCTTCTGTCTGTTTTTTTCCAAAGGTTTTATTTTCTTGAGAGTAAGTTTTTTCTACTTCCTGTTTTATTGAATTTGTAAGGAAATAGGGAGATTTTGCACTTGTCGATGGTTGAGAAGTTCCAAATAAAGCGATTTGTACCTCTTCAATAACTTCTTTTGCTAATTGCACACCCATTTGTGGTGTAAGTAATGAAAGAAGATGATCTTGAATTTCAGAGACATTAAAATCCGGTTTTTCCTTCATCAAAACAATGCTTTCCTTAACAATTTCTTTGGTATTTGTAGAGATTCCTTCTTCTTGTAGGTAGTTCTCCAAAGATTGACGAAATTGTTTAGGAGTCAATTTAGGGCTTTCCAAAAAGACATTACTTACAGCTTGTTGAGAAATAATGTCAGCATCTTTTAAAGATATCCCGTTATCAGATAAAATTAATGCACTTTTTAATGTATTTATTAATAAAGGCTGATTAATTGTTTGTTCTGTAATAATTGGTGCAGAGGGAGTCAAAACGCCATGTTGTAAAATTTCTATCGCTACATCTGCTAAAAATTTAGATTCTTCCGGTGGAAAACCTTGAAATGTGTAACGTTCCATTAATTCTGTTTTTTGTTGATTAAACTCTGGCAACTGTGGATTTAAAGAAAGATGAGAAGCTGTTTCTGGTAAAATCTTTGTCAAAAGGCCAGGTAAACCAAGATTCGCCTCCACAAGTTTACCTGCAGTTAAAAGCAACCCTATGTTCAAATTAGCTTCTAAGGTTTTTTTTGCTTCTTCTGTCAAAGAAGAAAACTCAGGCATTTTATTGATAATTGAATCGATAGGTGCTTTGCTCATTCCTCCGTTAACATGTTCTAAAATGCGATTTAAAAATGAAACAGAAAAGAGTAATCCAAAAACTGGACTATCTTTTGGAAGAGAACCGATAACATTACCAATAGGTTGTAAACTTGGAAAAACAGAAATTAATAAATTTTGATTAATTATTTGAAGAGAAAGGATGTCTAAATAATTACTTAGCTTATTGATTTGAGATTCACTAAGTGATGGAGATATTCCTGCAAGAACCTCTTTATTGATCTCATCGCCAAGAATTACTTTAACTTCTTTATCGACCAACTGATCTATGAGGGCATCTTCTTTTTTAATTTTTTTATTAATTTCTTCTAGTTTGCTTTCCCTTAATTCTTCAAACTTGACATTTAATTCAAACAATTTAAAGAAAAGGGGTTTTTCGTTTAAAATTGGTTCAACATTAGGATCATTATCTACACTGTAGTCGAAATTATTAGATAAAAAAGTCCAATATTCGAGACCATTCTCCACTGCCATATTGTATATTTTGTTAATTTTATTAACACAAGAGTTGTAAAGGTAACCAGCATATCCAGAAGAGTGTTCTCTATATAAATCCATAGAGGAGATACCTGGAACATATTGGGCATAAGAACTTACATAAGATGGTGGTGGAGAAATATAAATAATCTTTGTTCCACCACCTATTTCATCTTCAACAAGAGGAGGCACCCGAACTGTTTCGTTATAAATTGTAACAGGTTTAACAAGAGGTATTGGAGAAAATGGAGGTAAATCATAGAAATCAGAGAAATTTTCAAGTTCCTGCTGATGTTCTTTCATTGCAGTATTATATTTATCAATAACCACATTCATCTTTTCTATTTCCGCATTTCTCTCTTCCCAATAAGCATTAAATTCATCAACTGAGGCTTGATATTCAGAAATAACTGCATTGTATTCATCGGCTGAAGATAAGGGGATGTAATAGTTTCCATCTTGTTGCGGAGACATCCCTAAAGCTTCTAAATCAGTTAACATTTTTTGATAAGCATCTAATAAGTCTTGGCAAGCTTGCTTGGATTCAATGTTGCCCTGATTAAATTCATTAATGAGGGTATTCATTTCTTTAATTTCATCATTGATTTCATCGAGTTGATCTTGTAAGTAGACTTCAAGTTCATCCACATATTCATCAACACCTTCTAGTGCTGTATCTCTAGCTGTTTCCAATTCTGCATAGGTCATCACTTCATTTGATAACCCTAATGATTGCAAATATCTATTATGAAGATTACCAATATCAGATACCCTTAACGCTTGTTTAGTCTTAAAGTCTGCCATTGCAATTGTTTCTAATAAACTTGCTAAGGAGACTGACTCACTAATTTCTGGTGATTTTAATTGAGGAATTTCGCGTTCATTTTTCATTGCTTCTGAAGGATATTTCATCCTTTCAGGATTTTCTGAGTTAATTATGTGATCTTGTGCTGGAGGTTTTGTTGATGAAGAAGGAAGGGGCTGAGAAAAACTTGAAGTGGAGTCCACTTTAAATTCATTCGGAATATTTTCATGTGGAATATTTAAATCAGACATTAAAAAAATCCTCCGTAAAAACACATTTACCGATTGATTTAATTATATCATAAAACAGAATAATTTTTATTATAAACTAAGTAAAGAAAGCGTTAATAAATTTTTTCAATTAAGACCAGTATTGTTAAGTGCGTTATTTTTTTTAACCACAAAGAGTTACTTTCGTTGTTTTATCGTTATATCTTTATATCGTTTCTATCGTTAATTTTGTTTCAAGACTCACGTTTCTGATGTACAAATTAACGATAAAAGCTATAAGGATATAACGTTAAAACAAAGAAAGTACTCTCTGTGGTTAAAAAAATAAACACGCTTAAATAACTGCAGCTTTTAATTATGCTTCTTCGAAAGCATCTTCAAAGTAAAAATCATGTTCGTGGGGTCTTTCTAATAAAGAACGATGTCCGCTATAAACAATGCTTCTGAAGGAAACATTAGCAGGGACTTTAAATTTTTGAAGGAAGCGAATAGAAGTGTCTTTTTCTTTCTTTTCAATATGAACAGGAATAATTGGATAATTTGCTTCTTCAATGATTCGATTAAAAGGATGCGATTGATAAAGTTTTTCAACTTCAGAATAAATATTCCAACTTTCAATAAAAATACAAACTGAAATTCCTTTTTTTAAGGTATTCTGAATTGCCACTAAACACTCATTATTTTTTTCTAATGGTTCAATACTGGGAATAAAAACAACTTTCAATAATCGATAGAGTTTTTTCATCCAAGGAGAATGATCTTGCTCCTTTTCAATAAAAAATCTCATTCTGCGTCTTTGAGCTCCCATTAACAAAAGAGTGTCATTCCAATCAGTATGTGTACATACATAAATAGCTGGGCAATCAGGAATATTTTCAAGACCACTATACGTTGTATGAAAATGAATTTTTGATAAAATTGAAGCAATAAAACGCGTTAAATAATCAAAAAATTGAAGTGTAAATACACACATCACAATAAGTGTTAAAAAACCAATAATGATAAATCCTTCATCAGAACTGATATTGAATACTTCAGAATCTAAATAAATCAAACCTGAAGCAAAAAGAACTCCAATAAAACTTAAAAAGTTTGTTGCAGCTACCATTTGACCTCGAGATTTTTTTGGACTGGTCACTTGAATGTATGAATCTAAAGGAATTTCAAAAATGCCTCCAAAAACACCTAAAATTGTCACTGCTATAATTACAGCGAATAAATTTGTCGAAAAGAAATAAAGCATAAAAGAACAAATAGCAATTCCAAGTGCACCAATAGGAACTAAGCCCAACTCAACAATTCGACCGGATACTTTTCCTGCAATTAAAGCACCTGTTCCAATTCCAAGTGCAGTTAAAAAGAAAAGATACCCTCCTTCTACATCTGTCAAGCCTAATGAATGAATAGCAAAAGGAATGATATTTAACTGTGTAAAAGCACCGACAAATAAGAAAAAAGACGCGCCTAAAATAGCTGGTAGAAGAGAAATTTCTTGTTTAGCGGATTTCAAAGTATTATAAATTTGATGAATGAAAAAAAGTTGAAATTTCTTATTAGATCCAGAGGGTTGGGTGTGCTCAATTAGAAAGCTAGCCACTAATCCAACAATTGCAATAAAAGTACAAAAAATAGACGAAACAATAAAATTTCTACCCGTTATTTGAATCAGAAATGAAGCTAAGAAAGTTCCAAGAATAATCGCCAAAAAAGTAAATGAAGTCATGACTCCATTGGCTTTTGAAATTTTATCTGGTTTAACAATTTCTGGAACAATTCCATATTTTGAAGGACCAAATATCGCACTTTGAGTGGCTAACAGAAAAAGGATCATATAAGATCCCCATTTACTTTGAAAAGCAAAGGCGCATACGCCTAATCCCATGATCACTAATTCAAAAATTTTTGTAGTGACAATAATGTCTCTTTTACTAAATCGATCAGCTAAAGTTCCTGAAACCGCTGAAAAGAGTAGAAAAGGAATGACAAAAATTGCCCCTGTAATGGCCAATATCTCATGGCTTTTTTGAACGCCTTCCAGTTGAATGAAGAAAAATACAATTAACAATTTGTATATGTTATCGTTTAGTGCACCTAAAAATTGCGTAATATTTAAATAGGTGAAGGACGAAAAACGATGCAAATAAGTTGAAAACATAATTAAATACTTAATTTTTTAAATTGATTTATTATATAATTATTATTTAATTTCAATTTGAAATTCACTAACTCGTAAGTTCCAAATATAAAAGTATGACGAGATAGGGTTTTCGCTACAAGACTTTTTTTTCTTATAAAAAACTATAATTCTAAAAAAAACGTTCAATCGATCATTAGTTTGCTGTCGACTTTAGGCCTTTTTATTCAATCTAAATTTCTTTATCATACCTTTTGGAGTGCG
>JAUXSJ010000115.1 GCA_030679615.1 Parachlamydiaceae bacterium
ACGGGGAGACGCAAGAGACGGAGAGAAGAGCATTTTAATTAAAATGAAAAAAAATTACTTTTTATTTTAAAATACTTTTCTCTCCTTCTCTTGAGCCTCTCCGTCTCTGCGTTTAATTTAATACGCTTCTTCCTACTTATATGCTTTCATTATCTTTAATAATTACGTTTCCATTTCACAGACGTCCGAACTTGCCCATCATCGCCAACATCGGCTTGAAGCTTGATATTTTTTTTAAGAGTTGCTTCAACTGCAACGCGATTTGTTGCTGTGTTAAGGCTTTTGTTGATCGATACAAAAAGATTATCCGTTATATATTTACCCACCTGGAATGTAAAATCGGAGCTTTCATCATTACTCGCTGCAAAATCTAAGCGATCAATTCCTATATTATTTCTTAGTCTGGATAAAAAATCAGTGGATGCACTTGTTTCTTCAGTTGAATTTAATGACATAAAGGACTGACTCAATCGATTACCTTGATCTGCTGTAATGTCCGAAATCCCACGATTAAATAAAATATAAGATAAAATTTCACGTTGTGACAAAGGAGGATTTGATCGAAAACTAATGACTGGATCGTTTACATTTCCTTTCACGATAATTTCTGCTATTAAATGATCAATAGGATTGCTCCCTCTTCCGTCTAAGTAAGAATTTTGACTTTGATAGTTAGGCGAAAGATTGGCGATTTCCCTGCTTGCAACAATATATAAAGTTGTCTTTTTAGCGAGAGGCCCAGCAAAAAGAATACTGCCTTGAGTAAATTCAAAGCCTTTTCCATTAAAATCGTATTCACCTTTAATCACTCTCAAATCACCATTGTATAGAGGCTCATCAGTTGTTCCGGTGACTTTGATCGCACCTTTCCATTCTGATGTAATATGATGTCCTTCAATAAAAACATCTCCAGGTAAATTAAGGTCAATATCGAATTCAAAACCTGAATGAGTTCCACTGGGTTTTTGTTCGATCGGAGGCTTAGATCCTTCTGGAATATTAATATAAGTGATATCAATTTTTTTGATTTCTTTAGGTAAACTTTCTTCTAATCGAACATGAGCTTCTTTTCCAACGATGTGACCACTTAATTTAGTCACATTTGAATCGCCCCTTAAAATTAATGGTCCACTCACAGCCAAGCTTAAATAATCCGAATCGAGTATGTGTACATTTGAAGATTGTAATTGAAATTCAAATGGGAAATTATTTTCTCGATTAAAATACAATCCCCCAGTTGCTGTAACGGTTCCATCTTTATGATCTTTTGCTATAAATTGAATGAGTTTTAGCTGATTTGCATCAGCCTCTAAATGAGCTTGAATATTAGAAAAAATTGCTCCTGTATTTAAACTTTCAAAAGAACCATTTGTTAAATCGATAGAGGCTTGAATAATAGGGTCATCTATAGTTCCGCTTAGAGAAATAATCTCTTCAACATCTCCTGTAATTCCTTCAGGAAGCGGATAAATTTGATCGATAAAAGGATCTATTTGAATTTTATTTGTTGAAAATCGTCCATTAAGCAAGTCATTTTCTACGTGGAAAAATCCTTGTAGGGTAGCTTCGCCCCAGGTGAACTGTAAATCCTCAAGATGAAGAGCATTTTTTAAAGCTAA
This sequence comes from Parachlamydiaceae bacterium, assembly GCA_030679615.1. GTDB lineage: Bacteria > Chlamydiota > Chlamydiia > Chlamydiales > Parachlamydiaceae > JAUXSJ01. Next base: position 1,620 of record JAUXSJ010000115.1, read on the forward strand.
AAAATGAAGAGGTTTTTGAATTTTAAAAGGATTCGGTCCCAATTGACCGTTAAAATGGTGAAGAAATCCTTCAAAACCTTCATTAAAGTAAATCCAATTCCCGTCGGCATTAAAAAATAAGGATGTTCCCAACTGACCTTTTCCGTGGATTTCGAATGGAAAAGGAGTGCTTTGCTTCCATGAAAAATGAGTATTTCCTTCTAAAACATCAAAAAGACCAAATTTAGAATTGATGTTTTCAAGTTTAAAATTAATGGTCTGATCTAATAATCCTTCGGAATTAAGTTCTGGAAGTGTTTGAATTTGAACGAGTGCTCTTTCCAATTCAAAATTATTCCACTTTAATTCTTGAGTAAGTATTTCAAGAGAATAAGCTTGTAAGGGTTCTTGTGCGTTGATGTCAAACGGATTTAAAATTAAATTAAAATCAGTTGCACCTAATTTAACAAAGGGCAAAAGGCTGTAAATATTCGATTCAGAATCAAGATGACCATCAATGCTTCCCTTCATGATCGAGTTATGAAGATAAAGTGTAAGATCACCCTGAATGCTAGCATTTGTTGTTTCTAATTTAAGTTCAGAAAGAATGAGCTCATCCCATTGATTCAAATGATAGGATGAATCCATATTAAAAGGGATAGACTCATATACTCCATCAATCGTGATGTTTCCATGCAAAGTTGAAGTATCTTCAGAAAAATCTTGTTCAGATATGATTTCCACATGCGTTTTCACGTCTTGAAAAGGGATTTGATGAATCTCAATGGATGGACTTTCAAATTGAAGATTAATTTGAGGCGATTCTATTGTTCCAAACAACTGTGCACCAAATGAAAGTGGATGTTTGATAGTAATATTGGATCTGTTGAAAAAAGAAACATCATGGAATTGACCTTGAAAAGAAGCCTGTGAAATTTCTATAGATGGAGTTAATTGAATGTGTCCATTAACTGTTATGACAGAAGAAACCACGCTCATGTCATTTAAATCGATAGTATCATTTGGTAAAAACCTAAAAGAGGTTTTAATGACACTATCTTTTTTTAGAAAGTTCGAAAGAGAGGAATCTGAGTGTAAAGAATCAATCGATGCTTCTAAACTCCCTTGAAGAAGAATATTAATATGTTTATAGGGATAAGTATTAACAACAAGTTGAGGAGTTGAGCACCAGAAATCGACTGAATTTAAAGCTGCAATAAATTGTTGATCTTGAGTAATCGTCACATCTTTAAAATGTATATGAATAGGAAAAGAAAAAGTAATTTCTTTAGCTTGAATTTGAGTCTGAGTTTTTTCTTCAAGAAATTGAATTAATTTTTTTGAAGCCCAATCATGACCTACTTCAGTTTGAACAATTACCCAACCTAAAATCCAAATAGAAAGAATTAGGATGATTAAGAAAATGATAAAATTTTTTATTTTTTTCAATACACTCATATTTTCCTAAATATTTCAAACCTTTTCAGTCGCATTAAATTACAGGATGGACAAGATAAATAACAGAGGATAAGAAGGATAATGTTATCAATACACAATTATAACTTTTATTAATAAATTTATAATTTGATTTACTGTGGATTGTCGTCAATATCCTATCCATCCTGTCTTATCCTGTTCATCTTGTAATTTTTTACATATTTTTTTGTTATAAAACAGATCATTAACTTGGTCTTTAAAAAGATTGTCCAATACTAAAATATGCTTCCATAACACTATCAATATGACCATGTCGATGCTCTAATTTTTTACGTCGATTTAATGGGAAAGCGATGTCTAATCTGACGGGTCCAATTGGAGTATAATAACGAATACCAAGTCCTGTTGATTGCAATATGCCCTTTTTTAAATTGGGAAAAAAATTCTTGTAAACATTTCCAATATCGTAAAAGAAAACTAATCCAAAATTCTTTTGAATTTTTGTTCGTAATTCAAGTGTATAAATCAATAGAGAACGACCACCCAAGGGCTTATCACGACGTCCTAATGGACTAACAGTTAAAAATCGATAGCCTCTTAGAGTATTTTCAGATCCTGCATAAAATCTTTCTGGAGGAGGAATATCATGATTACTTGCTCCAAAAATAGATCCAACCGTTAATTTTGTTGCAAAAATGACACTGTGATCCTTTCTGAGAGACTGATAGTGGGTTCCGGTAAATGTATTAATAGAATAAGCAAATCTAGGATTGCGGATTTGAAGAGATGGAGTGGCTCTTAATTGAACTGTCATACCCCTTGTGGGATCTAATAAACTATCTGCATTTGTCCAACGTAATTGCAGAGGAACTTTAATCAAATCAAATATTCCATTGTTTGCAGAATGCATACTTCTTAATATTTTATACATTCCACCGTACGAAATTTGTAAGCGTTCACTTACTTTTCGTTCAATAATACCGGAAAAAGAAAAAGTTGTTTCTGTGTATGATTTATTATGGTTGTGATGCCCATCTAAAAGCCAAATAA
>JAUXSJ010000119.1 GCA_030679615.1 Parachlamydiaceae bacterium
GTGAGTTATTAACCTTTGGATCGATAGCAGCATTATTGATAAGAATATCTATTCTGCCAAATTCTGAAAGAACGAAATTTTTTAGCGCAACAATTTCTTCTTTGTTTGTAATATCGCATTTGTAAGGAATGGAACGAACACAAAATTCTTTTTCAACTATAGATGAAGCCACTTTAGCATTTTCTTTATTAAGATCAGCTAAAATTGTGATGCAGCCAAATTCAGCTAACGCTTCAGCGTGTTTTCTTCCGAGTAATCCACCACCACCTGTAATGATAGCAACTCTGCTTGTAAGATCGAATTGTTTTTTAACTGATTTATTCATTATCAAAAGTCTATTGTAGTGCCTGATTCTAACGATTCTTTTATTGCCAGAGCTATTTTTAGGCTAATTATTCCCTCTTCAATTGAAATAACCGGTAGTTTACGATTATAAACGCATTGAAAAAAATAATCAATTTCTTTAACAAACATTTCATTACGCTCAAAATCAGAAAAATCATGGCACTCTATATCCTTTCCTGGCTTTTCTATTATAACTCTGGAATTCGTAATATCCATTGTTATTTTTCCTTCTTCTCCAATAATTTTGCAAAATCTTGAGGGTGGTTTTTGAATGTAATCCATATGTAATGATATAGGTAATTTTCTACCTTTGAAATTCATTTGAAGCAAGACTTTAGCAACATCTTCAACATCGATTTCTAAATTACTTAAATGACCTCCGAAAGCAGAAACTTTAGTTGGTTTCCCAAATAAATCATATAAATAATCAATTTCATGTATTTGTGAAACAACTACTCCCCCCCCTAAATCTTTTCTTGAAGCATATAATTGAGAATAATCTTCATACCTATGCATATCTGGTAAAAACTCCCCAACTTCTGCTGTGACTGACAATAAATTGCCAATTATTTCCTCTTCTATTAATTTTTTAAATAATAAATAACAAGGATGAAACCGAAATTGAAACCCAACATAAGTAATGAGTTTTTTTGATCTGCAAATTGATTTTAACTCTTCTATACCCTCCATGGAGTGAGATAATGGTTTTTCCACAAAAAAATCACAACCTGACTTGGCCACAGCTAAACATGTATCAATGTGAAGGCTAGACGGATTGCAAATAAATGCAATTTCAGGCTTTTCTAATAAAGCATCACTTAAATTTGAATAAACTTCAACGGAATATTTTTCAATGAAATTTACATTTTTTTCTACTGTAAGATTATTTGTAATTGTATGGTTAAAGTTTCTTTCTCTATAAGCAAGATAGGATATTTCAGATCCGAATTTTGAATAAACATTTCGTAAATGTCTTTGTCCTATTCCCCCAAGTCCAATAAATAATATTTTACTAATTTTCAATTTTTCTCGCTTCCATTAAAAAAAAGTCTAAAAACATCTTATGATATTTTGCAGTTGCAGCAGGATCATTCCCTCGAAGTGTTTCAAATGTATAATCCCCTGAATAATTAATTTGATACAAGGCTTTTAATGCTGTTTGAAAATTAACTAAACCGGTACCGAGTAATACATTTTCGTTTCGCTCATTCTTGTCTTTTATATGAACATGCTGAATATACTCTCTAAGCATTATTATATCTGCACATATATCTTGCCCTAAGGCAGCTCGGTTTCCAGTATCAAAAACACATTTTATATTAGGGTGATCCAAATATTCAATAAACCGAAGCAGCTTTTTACCATCTAGTAAAGTTTCAAGACAAACTAAAATATTCTTAGATTCAGCAATATTGCCAAGTTCATGCAGAACGTTTTTGAAATCATTAAAATTATTTTCAGTTAATTCACTTTTTTCAAATAAAGGTAATACTAATTTATTAATACCTAAAAGAGATGCTTGGGAGATAATCAACTCAACTTGAGTAAAAACATCATTATCATCAATCATCGAATGGTCTATCACATAATCATCACAAATTACATTCAAAAATAAACCGTTTCTTTGAGTTAAAGCAAGAATTCTATCGATTCCTTCGGCAGTCCAAATAGGATTATTTTCATTATACTTCCTTTCAGCAATTAGCTCTATATAATTAAAACCCAAAGATGACGCAACAAAGAATTCATGTTCCCAAAATTCCTGTGGAAACCATTGTAATATCCCATTTGGAGATTGTATAAGACGCCCTTGAACAATTCCAAATTTATTCTTTATCATATGTTTTCTTTATTTTTTTTCAATTCTTCTGATGCTATTATAACTTTTCTACTTGAGTTCTTAAATTGTTACGGTTTGACCTCCGTCAATGACTAAGCATGAACCCGTCATAAATGACATTTTATCTGATGAAATTAATAAAACAAGATTTGCTATTTCTTCAGGGCTAGCGAATCTATTTAGTGGAACTGATTTCTCTAACATTTCTAATACCTTTTCTCTATCTACTTTAAGTTTATTGTCCCAGATTCCATTCTCAAAATAGATGTTGCCGGGACAAATAGTATTAACCCGTATATTGTTTTTAGCAATCTTGCGTGCTAGGTTTTTTGAGAAAGCAATAAGAGCAGCTTTAGCAACGCTGTAGTGAATAGGGGTTTCAATTACTTCTATTCCAGCTATTGAAGAGATAAAAACAATCGAACCACTTTTATTTTCAATCATTGTTGGTAGAACTTCATTAACAATTCTCCTCGCACCAGTGAAATTAATGTCTAACATGTTATTCCAATCATCTTCAGATACATTCCAATCACTTGTACCCACACCGGAACCTAAATTTGCCACGAGTATATCAATTCTACCGAATCTTTTTACTACTAGATTAACACAATTCGAAATATCATTTTTGTTTATCATATTCCCACAGAACAAAAAAATATTTTCCACATCATATTTTTCTTTTAATTCATCAAGGGTTGAGTTTAATCTATCTTCATGGATATCAGTAATTACCACTTTAGCCTTTTCTTTTAGGAAAGATTCTGCAATACCCCTTCCAAGTCCTTGTCCCGAGGCTGAAATTAAAACAATTTTATTTTGTAATTCTAGATTCATAGTAAATCATTCAAACAAATGTATTAGATTATTAATTGTAGGATTTAATAAAACCAATGCATGTATCTCCTGTGATTTTTTTTATGGCTTTGCACCAAAACCTAAAATCATCAGCTCAACTGACCATCTGAAAAACTTAATGCGGGTTTTTTCGGTTATAAATCTTGCACTATGAGAATTTAAAAATAATTGCAAAATTTTAGAGAAAATTGTGACCCATTTGTGTTTCCAAATAACCGGTAATTGGTAAAACTTTTCAGTAATAATATTTTCGAACCCGAAGATTGCAAGAGCATCCCTGAGCGCACGTCGGTCATAAGGTCTGCAGTGCGTAATATCTTCATAAAAATTTCTCATTTGACTCACCCAGTCAGGGGTAAGGATGACAACCTTTCCTCCCTTCTTTAAAACTCGAAACGTTTCCCTCATGAGGTTATCTGGTACGTATAGATGCTCAATTAAGGATTTATGAAATACAATATCCAAAGAATTATCTTCAAAAGGGAGAGAATCTTTACTTATATCACAAGTTTTTATATTAAGTTTCTCTGATAATTCTATAGCAGATTCCTCACGATCAACACCAAAACAATCAAACCCTGCATTTGCAAAAGCTTTTAAGAAATCACCCCTACCACAGCCAACTTCCAATAGAGTTGAGCCGATTTGAAGTCCAAACTTCTCCGAGAGGAATTTGACCAATAATGCTGGATAATCAGTTTTCGGCGTTCTCACTAGGTCGTACGTAACTGTTAGATAATTGCTTCCCATAATGAATAATTCCTTACTGATTTAATATTTCAACTAGTTCGATAAAATTATTTTCAAAATCCCGACAAAAACAAACTTTAAATTTTCCATTGTCAGAAATTCTTGGTGGATTAATAAATTCAACTTTATTCTCACACAATCTATTGTACAAATAATCTAGATCATTTATTGTGATGCTAAAATGAGTGTAACCATTCTGCAATAGAGATGTTTTTATATCAACTGAATGTAGATTGGATCCAAAATCTAACAGCTCAACTAAAGTGTTTCCTTTGTTTCCTAATTTGTAAATCGAAGGGGATAAACCATCATCGCCTAAAAGTGTGTCTAGGAAAATACCTTTTTCAATTTCATGGTAGTATAGTTCGAGTCCAAGTAGTTCTTGATAAAAAAATAACTGTGTTTGTATATCTTTCACTACTATTCCGACATGTCTAAATCCTAACACAGACATAATTAAAGGCACTCCTCCAATGATTCTTTTAGTACTTGAACTCCTTCAATGAGAGCTTCATCCGGAATTGTAAGAGGAGGACCAATTTTTAATGTACCGCTACTTGTCCTTATGGAGATTAAACCTTTCTGCATAGCCCTTTCAATTATCTTATCGACAAAGAGAATGTTATCTCCTGGCGTTAGTGGGTTATTAACAAAAATACCGGATAATAGTCCACGGGTATAAATTCTAGTGATATAATCTGGGCGTTCAGACTGCCAGTCAAGTAAATGAGAGTGTAATAACTTACCTTTTCTATCAGATTCATCAACCAGCTGATCATTTAATAAAACATTTATTGATGCAATCGAAGCAGCGACTGCTAAAGGATTCCCTCCATGCGTACTGTTAAATGATCCTTCGTCACCTATAATTTCTTCACCTGTAATTACAGCGGATAAAGGAAGACTGGAAGAAATTCCTTTTGCACAGCAGATAATATCGGGCTCTATCCCAAAATGTTCAAAAGCAAATAATTTTCCTGTTCTGCCAAAACCAGATTGAACTTCATCAATTGCTAATAAAGCATAATTTCTATCGCACCACTTTCTCATTTCTTGGACATAATCACAAGGTAAAAAGGCTGCACACCAGCCCTGATAAGGTTCTGTAATAAATCCAGCAACTTTTGATAAATCAAATCCTTTCTTTGCTAGTTGCCGCATACTCATATTAAAAAACTCTGAACCTGAAATCTGTTTCTCTTCCAATACCCATGGATAAGGATATGGAATGTGGATCATTTCAGGATGTTGATACCCTATCCAAAATTTATCCTTTATTTTTCCTCCGGCCATTTGAGCCCCCATTGTTTTTCCATGGAATGAATTCTCTAGTCCAATAATCATAGATTTATTATGATTCTTTAGCCCAAAGATTTTCATCATCTTGATTGCTGCTTCCGTACTTTCTGAACCCGTCGTTAACAATAAAACTTTGTTTAATTTTTCGGGCGTTATTTCAATAAGAAGTTTTGTTAATTCAGCTCTCAAATCTGTCGGATAATAATAAGCGTTTAATAAACCTTTTGACGTATTTTTAAGAATTGCATCACACACCAAAGGATGAGCATGCCCAACATTTGCAACAAAAATGGTTGATGTGAAATCAATCCAGCAATTACCAGCATTATCAAAAATCTGATAATCTATAGCCTTATCCCATACAATTGGCAGTTGATTATTCATAGAATACGGTTCGTATTTCCAGCAGTTTTTGATTGTTTCGATTGTAGATGGGGATGGAATAGGAGTGCATATTTTTCTATGCTTAGTCTGTAAATGTGGAACATCAACCGGCACTTGCGAAAAAATATATTCTTTCATACTAAGTAAATAATTTGTTAAAAATGGAATTATCTTTATTCAATTGGTAAATTAAAAATTCAAAATCTTCAATCGAGTCGATATCAGTAACTTTTGGTGTAATGAATGCTTGCACTCTATCTCCGTGTAGAAGATTATTCTTTAATATAAACTTACTTTTTAATATATCAACATACCCATTTGGCGAGTAAGTTATCGGAAAAGCTTGCCTCCCAATATTTAATGCATCAAGATTACTTATGCCACTAAATGAGGACTTGAACATCCCATCCTCGAGCTCAAAAGTTTTGTAAGCAGTTTCGGACATTAAATGTGCAGACCGTAATGAAGTGAAACTTTCATCTTTTTGGAACTCTTGTATTGCTTTATCGATCAAACAAAAATCTCTAAGTGGTGTTGTTGGTCTTAAATGAACTATGTAATC
>JAUXSJ010000124.1 GCA_030679615.1 Parachlamydiaceae bacterium
AATTAATCCAATCATGCAAAAAACAGCAGCGGTTTTGATCACAACACTCATGTTGTCTACCAAAGAATGTTCTTCATCAATAGCTTCATTATTTTTATAATTTAGAAACGTTTCTAATATGATATTTGAAGTTGCTTTTGATAAGCCAATCACAGTTCCAGTTATGGCTCCATTTCGAGCTAATAGATGGGCATTTTTAATGCCTACGTTAGAAGGATTATTTGTTAAACAGTTCATCTTATCTCCTAAAACAATAATGAATTATTTTTTTGTTCGACACCAACAATCAGTTAAATGATCATTCACCATGCCTACAGCTTGCATAAAAGCATAAATTATTGTAGGACCAACAAAAGTCATTCCACGTTTTTTCAAGTCTTTAGAAAGTGCAATACTTTCAGGCGTAGTTACAGGGACATCTTTAAATTGTGACCAAGGATTATTTAAAGGTATATTATTGACAAATTTCCAAACATAACAATCAAATGTTCCGAATTCTTGTTGAATTTTGAGAAATACTTGTGCGTTTTGTCGTGCAGCGTAAATTTTTAATCTGTTTCGAATAATTTTTTCATTTTGAAGAAGGTCATCTAGCTCTTGATTGCTCATCGCAGCCACTTTCTTAGGATTAAAATGATGAAAAGCTTTTCGATAATCTTCTCGACGCTTGAGAATGGTTTCCCAGCTTAATCCAGCTTGAGCTCCCTCTAGAATAAGCATTTCAAATAAACTTTGGTCGTTGTGAAGAGGAATTCCCCATTCAAAATCATGGTAGTGAGCATAATATTCTTTTCCTGGTTGATCACCAAAGCATCGTTTTTTATTTTTTATATTTGTTGGCATTTGATTTTAATTAAATTTCTTGATTATTTGGTTGTTAGACTTCTTGAAAAAGTCCATTAGATTATTAAAATGGCTCTTTAGGCATCTTTTTTGAGAAATTTTTCGACCATATTTTACAATATGCTCTCAAAATTTCTCAAAAAATCTGCTCAAAAAGTGCTCATTTTTCTAATCAAAGCAACTATTGCAAGAAGTCTATTACATCTGCAACAAAATCATCGATCATGTTTCTGTCCACATGTTGCATGACAACAGCATGGGCTAAAAGACCAAGTTTATGGCAGTTAGTTTTAGCTAATGTCCATTTTGAACATACTTCTAATGAAGGTTGTTTAAAGTAGACAGTGTTAGAAAATGAGTTTAACCAAACAGGGTAATTTTTTTCACGTAGAGAATAATATAAATAATTAGCATTTTGAATCATCGTTTTCGCTTGTTCCTGAAAGTTTTCAATGGGTGTTGTATGAACGATCCACCAAAAAAGTAGGGTATTCAAAGAACTTCTTGAACAAGGTATCGTAATGTTTTCTGCATCAATATATTGAATAAAATCTGTGTGAAATGAAGATAGATACTTATTTTTAATTAAAAATATCCCAAAGGGAAAGGGTGAACCAAAAAATTTGTGACCTGAAACAGCAATAGAATCATAAGGATGTTTTTCAAAATCCAATGTTGGGGCTAAAGGATCAGTTAAATACGGTAAGTAACCCCCAAAAAGAGCGGCGTCAGCGTGATAGTAAACATGCTTTATCCCTTTTTCTTTTACGATTTTATCAATATTTTCTATTGAATCGATACCGCCTTTAAATGTTGTTCCAATACTTAAACTAAATAATGCTGGTCGTGAAGGATCGATTGTTTCTTTTAATGCTTCTTCAGACATTTTTCCTGATTCTTCAGCATCAATTTTACAATATTCCAAATTTAATATTTTTCCTAAACTAGAAACGGAGTAGTGGGATTCTTCTGAAAAATAGAGTATAGGTTTTCCAAATTGTGATAATACCCTTCTTCCCATATAAAGGCCTTGTTCATTTCCTTCTGTACCACCTGATGTGACATATCCCCAAGAAGGGTGAACGTTATAGATACTTGAAAAATAGTCTACAACTTCTCTTTCAAAAGGATGAGAATTAAGAGTATATGATGTTTCAGAAAAAGGGTCGCCTACATCATTTAGTGGAAGCTCACTCATGGCGGACTTACTCCACCAATTAATGAATTTTTCCAGATGCAGATCAGCATTACAAGGATATCCTATGAATCGTTTTTTTCGAGAATCAATGGATTCATCGAAAGAAGATAGTTTTTGTAAGGCTTCGGATTTGTTTAATAGGTGAGAATACGGGAATGACATAAAGTAACCTATTTTTATTTAATGTCAGTATGTCAAATCTTTATTTTAAATTAAACGAAGGATTCGTAATTTTAGTCAACGTTTGCCAATGCTGTAAATTCAGGTTCTATTGTATTTTTTCAGTGTATTGGATGAAATGGTCGCCTCAGATAAGAAGACTTTAGCTACGCCGCAACGCTTCGACTTGTCGCATACGCGTTAAGCTAAAAATAATAGTTTGTTAAAACATAACGATTTTTAGCCTGAAAGCGAAAGATGACTTTCGCACTCCAAACACTTCGCGAAGATACTATTAAGTTTACGCGAAGCGTTTGGAGTGCGAAAGTCCTCTTTCGCTTTTCTTCAAGGAATTTAAGCCTTCAGGTTAATTAAATCACTGTGTTTCAACTAACAAAGATTTTTAGCTTAACTCATATGCGACTTGTCGAAGCTTAGCTGCGTGGCTAAAATCCTCTTATCTGAGGCGTCATTTCATCAAATTGCAGTCTAATGAATTAATTACGCAATAATCGCAAAAGAATTTGCCTTTGCTTCACTCTTTTCTAAATACCGGGATACATGTTGTTGAGTGGCTTCTGAAATACGATGATCTGCTTCTTCTAAAATATGATGGATTCGATCATGACGAATTTTTAATAAACGATTGATTTGATCGATATTTAAAAGTGTCACTTTAGAGTGTTGACCAAGTTTTGGCTCTACATTTCTTGGAACTGATAAATCCATGATTAATTTTTGACTCACTTTTTTGTTCTTAATATCCTTATCAGAAATTAAATAATTGGATGATTTTGTTCCAAAAATAATCCAATCATAGTCTATCCAACTGCTAAGCTGAGACCATGGAAGTAAGTCAATATTAAATTGCTGACTTAAATTATATGCGTTTTCAACTGTACGATTGCATAAAGTAATTTTCGAAAAATGCTTATTTTTTAAAAATTCTAGAATTTTTTGGTTAATCTCAGAAGCGCCAACAAACAAAACATTCGTTTTTTCTGTTTCTTTAAATAATAACTTACCCGTATGCAAAATGGCATCTTCTAATAAAGGCATTCCACGGCCTAACTGAAGATCCGTACGAATTTTTTTTGCTATACCTAAAGATTTTTGAAAAAGAAAATGAATCTCTGAAGGAAGTGTAAAAAAATCTGCGACGGTTTCATAAGCTTTTTTAACTTGCCCCTGAATTTCAGTTTCTGCAATGATCGCACTGTCTAAACCTGAAGTTACTCGTACTAAATGACTAAAGCAGTCTAATCCAAAATAAGAATAAAGTTTGTGATCAAATTCTTCATTCACTTCTGCTCGTAAAATTTGTAGAATATAACTATGTGTTTCAGCTAAATCATTTGAGCAAAAGTAAATTTCCGTTCGATTACATGTAGAGAGTAAGATAAAGTAATGATTTTGATGAACAGACTGAAGAAATCCGAATCGCTGCTGACAAGTTTTTGCAAGTTGTTCGCGAAGTTTAAGGTCTGCTAATTTATGATTAATGCCGATGACTCCCATGCGGATCATGCGTGATTCCTTCATTCTGATTTAGCTCCTTGTGTCGATATTGGTACATTGACAGTGTACAAGTCTATCGTTATAAAAAAAAAATGATTTCTTTACCAAAAGAACCTGCAAGAAAATTAAAATTTTTTTGATTTTTCCCCTTTATATTTTTCTCATGGAAATTAATGAATAAGAAGAGCAATATTACAATTTTTCTAAAGAACCTGTTTAATATCTTTGATCGGAAGATTTGTGTGCTAAAATAAGCTATAAACTCGCAAAAAACTTTCGCAATATTTATGAATATTCCGAAGATTTTTTGCGAGTTTATAGCAGCTAAGCATCCTGATCATAGATAATAAAACAGGTTCTAAGAGCCCGTTTTCAAATTCTAATAAACCTGAATTCGAGTTCTTTCATCGATACTAAAATAATTGCGAATACAATTTATTATAATTTGATAGCAGGCTCTACATCTAAAATGGAAGAATTATGAGTAAAGAGTACAACGAAAGTACAGTTAAAACATTAGATGCGCTAGCCCATATCCGCCTTCGATCTGGAATGTATATTGGTCGTTTAGGGGATGGATCGAATCCCGATGACGGGATATACATCATGCTAAAAGAGGTGATTGACAATAGCATTGATGAATTTATCATGAAGCATGGAAAAAAAATCATTATCCTTGTTGATGATAAAAAGGGGTTAGTTTCTGTTAGGGATTTTGGACGGGGGATTCCTCTGGGAAAAGTCGTTGAATGCGTGAGTCAAATTAATACAGGCGCAAAATATAATGACGATGTTTTCCAATTTTCTGTTGGTTTAAATGGAGTAGGTACGAAGGCTGTCAATGCTTTATCTAGTCATTTTTTAGTAAAGAGTTTTCGTGATGGCGAGTATGTAGAAGCGACTTTTTGTCAAGGTCATCTACTCGATGAAAAAAAAGGAAAAACGAACGAGCCTAATGGAACTTATGTTGAGTTTATTCCTGATCAAGAGATCTTTAAAAAATATCATTTTGAGTTTGAATTTATTCTAAAGAGAATTTGGCATTATGCCTATTTAAATTCTGGTTTGGTTTTAGAGTTTAATGGAGAGAAAATTCAATCCGAAAATGGTTTACTTGATCTTTTAAATGCCGAAGTGACTGACGATAAGCTTTATGATCCTCTTCATCATCGTGGTGCGCACCTTGAATTTGCCTTTCTTCATACTCATAGTTATGGTGAAAGTTATTTTTCTTTTGTGAATGGTCAATATACTGCTGATGGTGGTACGCATCTCTCTGCTTATAGAGAAGGAATATTGAAAGGTGTTAATGAATACTCGAAAAAGAATTTTCAAGGAGTTGATGTTCGTGAAGGTATTGTAGGAACGATTTTAGTTAAAGTAAAAGATCCTATTTTTGAATCGCAGACAAAAAATAAATTGGGCAATAGTGAAATACGTGCAGGAATTGTTCAAGAGGTTAAAGAAGCTGTTGCCAATTTACTCCATCGCTTTCCAGACATAGCTAAAAAAATTATTGAACGCATCGCTTTTAATGAAAAATTGCGTCGTGAACTTGCAGCAGTTAAAAAAGAAGCAAAAGAAAAACAAAAGAAAATTTCATTTAAAATTCCAAAGCTTCGTGATTGTAAATATCATTATCAAGACAAGTCATCTTACAGCGATCAAACAATGATTTTTTTGACCGAAGGGGATTCTGCTAGTACATCAATCGTTGCTTCAAGAGATCCGTTAACACAAGCTGTTTTTTCTCTTAGAGGAAAGCCTTTAAACGTGTTTGGAATGAAATTGGATCAATTATATAAAAATGAAGAAATGTTTAATTTGATGAATGCTTTAAACATCGAAGAAGATATTGATCAATTACGTTATAATAAAGTGATTTTAGCGACTGATGCAGATGTAGATGGTATGCATATACGCAATTTGTTAATCACTTTCTTTTTAACTTATTTTGAAGGTCTTGTCATTACTGGACATTTGTATATTTTAGAAACTCCTCTTTTTAAAGTAAGAAATAAAGATAAAACTTATTATTGCTATTCAGAGCAAGAAAAAAATGAAGCCATAGCAAAGTTAAAAAAAGGGATTGAAATCACTCGATTTAAAGGTCTGGGTGAGATATCTCCACATGAATTTAAGCAATTCATTGGTAAGGATATTCGCTTAATTCCTGTGACGATCAATACGTTTTCAGATATTCGTTCTACCCTTCAATTTTACATGGGTAAAAATACACCAGAAAGAAAACAATTTATAATGGATAATTTAATTAATGAAGAAGAAATTGTTCCAAGCCTTCAGGAATCCTAATGAAAGATGATATTAAAGAATTGATGCAGTTGCATTATCTTAAGTATGCTTCATACGTTATTTTAGATCGTGCAATACCTAATGTTGTGGATGGATTAAAGCCTGTACAGCGTCGTATTTTATACATGCTATGGTTAATGCACGACGGTAAATTGCATAAAGTGGCGAATGTGGCTGGTCAAACCATGGCCTTGCATCCTCATGGAGATGTTCCTATTACAGAAGCTCTCGTGAATATCGCTAATAAAGAATATCTTTTGGATATGCAGGGAAATTTTGGGAATTTGATGACCGGAGATCCAGCAGCTGCAGCACGGTACATTGAAACCCGTTTAAGTCCTTTGGGAAAAGAAGTTTTATTTAATCCGGACTTAACACCCCTGATGAGCTCTTACGATGGACGTCATCAAGAACCTGTTGTCTTGCCTGCAAAAATACCCTTAGTTTTATTACAAGGTGCAGATGGGATTGCAGTGGGAATGTCAACGCACATTTTTCCTCATAATTTTGTTGAATTACTTGAAGCTGAAATTGATATTTTAGAAAATCGTCTTTTTACTTTGCTGCCAGACTTCCCAACCGGGGGAATTATGGATGCTTCGAATTATGATTTAGGAAAAGGTAAAATTAAGCTTCGAGCAAAAATTGAAGTCAAAGATGCAAAAAACTTGGTCATCAAAGAAATTTGTTATGGAACTACTACAGAATCCCTTATTAGGTCAATTGATGAGGCAGCTAAAAGGGGAAAAATTAAAATTGATGGAATCAATGATTACACTTCAGACAAAATTGAAATTGAAATAAAGCTTCCAAGAGGTGTTTACGCTCAAGATTTATTAGATGCACTTTATTTATATACTGAATGTGAGATTTCATTAACTTCACAAATTATTGTGATTAAAGACAATTATCCTTGGGAACCTAATGTCAATGAGATTCTTCATTTTCATACTGAGCAATTACAAAGGTATTTACGTACAGAATTAGAAATTGAAGCGGAACGATTAAAAGAAAAAATATTTGATAAAACATTGGAACAAATTTTTATTGAAAATCGTATTTATCAGAAAATTGAAAAAAAAGAAACTTATGATGCTATTCATCAAATTATTGCAGATAGCTTAGTTCCTTTTCATATGCAATTGATTCGTATTCCAACTCACGACGATCGTGAGCGTTTATTGAATATTCCAATTCGTCGTATTTCACGATTTGATTTTAATAAAAATCAAGAAGAAATTGTTGCTTTTCAAGAGCAACTTTTGAATGTTGAAAAAGACTTAAAGAATATTAAGAAAGTCACTATTCGTTATTTGCAAGGTTTGATCAAGAAATACGGGAAAGAATATCCCCGTAAAACTGAAGTACAGTCTATCCAACAAATAGATACAAGAGCAATAGAAACGCGTAAGGTCAAAGTATATTATGATCCTGAAACAGGCTTTATTGGAACTAAAGTTTCAGGTGAAAGTTCGATTGAATGTACAAATTTTGATA
>JAUXSJ010000145.1 GCA_030679615.1 Parachlamydiaceae bacterium
ATATTGATTTAATATTGCACATGAAAAAATTTATTCAATCTCGAGAGCTTTCATGCTGGTCAAAATTTTATCAACTGTGATTTAATCGACTATAACAGACCTCTTAAGCTTCGGAAGGAAATTTAGAAGGTTAAGGGTCTTCTTTCAATTTTAACATCCAAAATATCAATAAGAAAATTCAAGATTTGCTCGTTTTTACATAAAAAATTTACTTTTTGTCGTTGCATTTTGTATCTTGAGGCTTTTTCTACATTTTTTTTGTCGTTTAGGTGGTCTCTTTCCATTTTAATAAGTTCGTGATATTCTGTTTTAGTTTGATTTGAGGATTCGCTGTAATATTGAGCTAATACTTCTTTTAGCTTATAGTTTTCAGGTGATCCTTTAAAAGCATTGAGCTCTACTTCGAAATCAGCACTTAATGCTTTTAATTGCTTGTCATACTCCATCGGGCTTTTCTTATTAATAATAAGAATACTTCCCATTATTGAAAATATAGTTGGTATAGAAACAAAAAGCAAAGAAAGCATAAATACTAATGGAATACTTATATAGCCTACACTGAAAATTAATCCTGTAACAGAAATGACGCCTAGTGCAATTACACTGATACTCAAAGCTGTAAGTAGGAATTTTAACTTAGAATTTCCAAGTTTATTAGTGACTTCTTTATTAATATCATTGATTGTGTTGCTTACTAGTTTTATTGGTTTTAAGAAGTTAAGTTCGTTGTTAAAATTAGAATTGTTCATTTTTTCTTTAATAGTAGCGAAAACAAAATCTACATTTTCTTGCTGCTCGCTTCCTAATATTAAAGAATGTCTTCCTTTATCAAATTCTAATTGTTTTATAGGCTGTTTATCAATTAAATCAATAATTAAATCGCTCGGCAAATTATCACTAGTTCTGTAAATGTTCATTTTTTCTCACTTTTTTGTTTTATATTTTTTTAATTAAATAAATATTTTAATTAATAAATATTTTTATTTAATAATAATTTTGTGAAAATTGTGTAAATATACATCTAAAAAAATGAGGAAGATTTTCAATAAAATGAAATAAATATTTCACTCTATTTTTAAAAAATATATGATTGAAAAGTTAAACCTAAGTGTTGAGAACATGTCATGAATAATCTTTTTATTGTCGATTTGCTTCATTCTCCTACACAACAACAATGGAAAAAAATTGAGATTAAGCATCATCATGGAATTGCCATTCCTTTATTTAGTTTACATACTACTCAATCATGTGGAATAGGCGAATTTTTAGATTTAATACCTTTAATTGATTGGTGTCATTCGATTGGGTATGATGTTATACAATTATTACCTCTTAATGATAGTGGAAGAGGTAGTAGTCCTTATAGTGCTCAATCGGCATTTGCATTGAATCCAATTTATTTAAGTTTACATGATCTTCCCTACTTAAAAGATTATCCATCTTTGAAAAAAGAATTAGCTTATCTTTCTCAGTCTTTATCCCACTTTAATAAGATACATTATTCTTTAGTCATGGAGAAAAAATTAGATTTTTTCTCGCAGTATTTAAAACATGTAGAAAATCAAATAAAAGAAAATGAAGACTACGTCAAATTTATTCAGGAAGCAAATTTTTGGTTAAAAGAATATGTTGTTTATAAAATTTTAATGGAAAAAAACCATTTTCAATCCTGGGAAAATTGGCCTTTAGAAGAACAATCACCAACACCTCATTCGATAGAACAAGTCATTAATGAAAATCCGAAAAAATTTCTATTTTATTCAATTCTTCAATTTCTTTGTGATCAGCAATTACGTAAAGCAAAGGAATATGCCTCTCTAAAACAGGTTTTCATTATGGGAGATATTCCCATTTTAATTGATCGCAATAGTGCAGATGTTTGGTACCATCGTCATTTCTTTGAATTAAATTTTTCAGCCGGTGCACCTCCAGATATGTATAGTGAGGAAGGGCAGAATTGGGGTTTTCCTCTTTATCATTGGGAATCACTATCAAGAACAAATTATCAATGGTGGAGAGAGCGGTTAAAGTGGGCAAATCGTTATTATCATATTTATCGCATTGATCATATCGTCGGGTTTTTTCGTATTTGGTCAATTCCCATTGGGAAAAAAAGTAAAGAGGGAAAATATCATCCCTTAAATGAAACGATTTGGATTGAACATGGAAAGAAAATACTATCTATGATGATAGATTCATGCGAAATGCTACCCATTGGAGAAGACTTAGGAACTGTTCCGCCTGAAGCTCGTGTTTGTTTAAGATCTTTAGGTATTTGTGGGACCAAAGTGATGCGATGGGAAAGAAAGTGGCATGAGGAGAATCAGTTCATTAATGTAAAAGATTATCCTTTATTGAGCTTAACTACAGTGGGCACACACGATTCCGAAACATTACAAATATGGTGGAGAGAAAACATTCAGGATGCAAAAGATTTTTCTGATTTTAAAGGTTGGGTTTATCAACCGATATTAAGCAGAGAGCATCATCGCGAGATTTTGTGGGATAGTCATCATAGCCAGAGTTTATTTCATGTAAATCCATTACAAGAGTATTTTGTATTAGTGAGGGGATTGAGCTGGCCAAATTTAGAAGACGAAAGGATTAATCTGCCGGGAACATTTTCAAATGATAATTGGAGTTATAAACTTAAGCCGAGCATAGAGGAATTAGCCTCGAATCAATTGTTAATGGATACGATGCGAAAGCTCATTCAGGATATCAATGGGGCATAAATCGTAAAGTTGGTTTCAAAATTCATCGGGGTCTGGCTTGTGATTTGTAATTTGAGATTTACACAAAATTTTTTTGAAATTCATTGTCTCAAATTGCAAATCGCATCCCTGAAACCACGTTAATGATCGTGATGTTCAGTCTATAATAAATAACAAGATAGGTAGGCATAGGCATCAGGCTAACTTGTCTTCATATAATAAAAATCTTGTTCTTGTATGGCTTGAAGACTTGTTTTTCTTTTTCTACTTTGATGTGCTAAGCATGTCGTTATTAGATCATCAAGATGT
>JAUXSJ010000147.1 GCA_030679615.1 Parachlamydiaceae bacterium
ATGGAACAGCTCTTTATGGTGGTGTAAATATTCATGAAGATCTTATTCAAAATCCAGGTACTTTAGTTGCTGGTATTGCTAATGCTTTTGTCACATTTGAAACAAGGATGACTCCATTCGATACCTTAGTGAGATTTAATGGTTCGAAATTTGGTCGTTTAGGTGTTTTTTGTTGGGATTTTGGAGATGCCACAGGGATCTGTCATACTTCTCCTGTTATCTCTCATCGATATGCAAGACCTGGTACTTATGTTGTTAAATTGACAACGATTATTCGAGGATTACCATTTACGACTAGTAGAACAATTCAAGTTGCACCAACAGCAGTTCCCAATGCATGCGTTTTAGTTTGTCCTCCAAGACATGTACAACTCAAACGTTCTCTTACAGCTCATAGGCATGTCATGAATGTTATTAAATGGAAAGGAGCAAAAGCAAATAATTTATGTGAAAATCCAGCTTATTATCTTGTATTTAGAGATGAAAGTTTGACTAAATTAGTTGCAAAAGTTAGCGATCCAGATAAAAATGGAACTTATAAAGCTTTTGATAAAACAAAACTAAAAGCAAAAACAGCTTATACTGTTGTAGCAGTTGATGTTAATGGAAATTTTTCAATTCCAGTTACTGTTAGAAGTGTCAGAGGTACTAATAAGCCATGTGGGTGCGGAAATTGATCGAATGGAATTTTAGTAATGGAATTCTTGGTGTTTGATAAAAAGCCTTTTCAGTTATGAAAAGGCTTTTTTATAATCGTTGATCAATAATAAATTATTTACGTAAGCTATGCTTGGGGCCAAAATAGACAGGTCGTCTCGGCACTTGCATCAACCTAATTTATGTTAGCAATAAAAAACAGGATAGGCAGGTATAGGCATCAGGACAAAATATATTTACATTTAATGATTTGTAATTATCAAGTCGTATGCGATTGATTCTGAATAGCTTTTGGATCGCTCTGACGAGCTCTATGCCTTTTTTTATCGTATTCCCACAGTTCCTTCGTCACTGTGGGCTGTAATGGGAGTCGTCCTACGGACTCTAGAACAAAATAAAAAAAACTTATGAATATAAGAGAACCTTTTCATCTTTGTTATAGAGTCCAAAGGACGACTCCCATTACAGCCCATAGTGACTGAGAAGCGAGTTTACGAGCGACGAAGGAACTGTGGGAATACGAAAAAAAAAAGGCATAGAGCTCGTTAGAGCGATTCAAAAGCTATTCAGAATCAATCGCATACGACTTGATAATTACAAATCATTAATTGTAAAGTATTTTTTGTCCTGATGCCTATGTCTACCTATCCTGTTTTTTTATTGTTAGCATAAATTAGGTTGATGCAAGTGCCGAGACGACCTGGTTATTTGGCCCCAAGCTTTTAGGCTCCTAGCGTAGAATAATAATTATGATGTTTATGAATTATATTACTTTTAAGCCTTTAGAATATAATTGTGGGTGGGTATTAATCCACTTACACTGCTTCCCTATTCTAATAGGTGCATTAAAAATTCCACAATTAGTTTCAAAACGAGTCGGTATAGTAGATGCACGCATCCATTTTTGCATGGTTTTAAATAAGCTTACATTTGGAAAAATATTTTCATCTCTAACTTTAAAAATTTCTAATTTCTCATTCTGAAAAAGATTGGGGAAAGAAAATTGAATACCCCAATAAATTGCATTTAATCCTAATGTCGAACGAAATTTTTGATCTGATTCGAAAAAATCAAAACGATGGTTTTGCAATTGAATGACAGGCGTTTCAACCTTAACAAGACACTGCTCTGAATTAATGGGAAACGTGTATAAGGCATTAATTGTGTTTGTCCAAATAGAAGAGAAATAACTCAGAAAAAGAGCATCATTAGGAAGTTGACCGTGTTTTAAATCATTAATATATTCACTGTAGACTTCTAGAAAATGATTTTTAGAAATAATTTCTTTCCCAATTGAGATCACTCCGCTGGTTTGAATAATCCAAAAATCCCCAAGATATTGAATAAGATTTTTCATTTCATCTATATCAAGTAAAACTTGATATGACTGCCATTTAGAAGCTTGGTAAGGGGGTGAAAGGGTTGAACGTTTAATGAGAGTAGGTTGAGGAGTCATGGTTTGTTAAAGGTTTAATTAAAGAGATTAAAAATAGTAATCCAATGCCAGTGGAAATAAAGGCATCCGCTAAATTGAAAACAGGGAAATCATATCCCCATAAAACAACATGAAACATATCAATGACATGTCCATATAAAAAATAATCTAAAACATTACTCAAAGCACCTGATATAATAAGAATTAAAGGAATGTTCCAAGATGACTCATTATTATATTTAAATAAATAAATAATTAAACCGATGATGAGCAAGATACGTAGAACCATAAGTTCATATTGATAATTTGAAAAAATGCCCCAAGCAGCACCAAAATTCGTGATATGATTAATTGAGAATTCGATGCCTAAAAAATCTCTAAAAATACCAATTCCTCCGTAAGGATATAAATAATTAGAGGAATTAATTAATGGTAAATAAATAGATGTCAATTTTTTTGAAATTTGATCGATAATAATCAAAAAAAATCCTGTCCATAATAAATATTTGGACATTTTAATTGTAGGATTCGTTTGATGTTTTAGTTGCATTCAAAAAAACCTATAACAAACCTTTTTCCAATTTACTTTGCGCTTCAACGGTCATTGTGGCATAAGGAATGGCTTTTAAACGGGCAATTGGAATTTCTTTTCCTGTAATATCACAAATTCCATAAGTATTTTCTTCAATTTTTTTTAAAGCTCTGTCGATATGTCTTAAAATTTCATATTCCTTACTAGTGACTTCAAGACTAATTGTACGATCAAAATCATCTGTTCCTTGATCAGCCTGATGTTGTGAATAGCCTGTGGATTCGTCCGGTTTTTTTACTTCAGCGTTAGAACCCTTTAAAGAATGCGTTAATTGTGCACGCATATCTTCTAAAATTTTTTTGAATTTTACAATTTCTGGTTTTTTTAATGACATTTTAGACCTCCTTTTCTCGTGATTTGCTGAACATATCGGAGTGAATAATTAGAGTCTACAAAAATATTCAGCATCGTTTAAATTTATAAAAATGATTGATAAATGAAGTTATATACTCATAAGGACATCAGAGACTTCAAGGAAATTTAATGCTGAGGCAGAGATGCGGAGCGCTGAAGAGAAGTACATTTTATAGTCGATCAAATTTCAAATTTAAAATGTTTTTCTCTGCGGCTTTCTGTTAAACTTCCTTGTAGTCTGATGACCATATTATGTTTGATATCACTTATGGCAATTTATTCTAATTCAGGTGGCATGGTAAAATCGGCAATAAAAATTTGACAAGTGCCATCTTCTCCTCGTTTTGACGTCCACATTATTTTTTTTCCATCATGACTAAACACGGGTAAACCATCAAAACCTGAATGATGTGTCAATCGATATTCAACACCTGTTTCAATATTAATGAGATAAATTTCATAATGTCGATGACCATGAATAGAGGTTGTAAATGCCACAACTTTACCATTTGGATGCCAATATGGTGCCCAATTAACAGCTCCATTATTTGTAAGTTGGTGTTCATTAGATCCATCTTTATCAATCAGATATATTTGTAGATAATCTACTTGATCTCGATCTACGCGAAAGATGATTCGTTTACCATCAGGAGAAAAGAACGGGCCTCCATGATAACAATGATCAATTGTAGTAATTTTTTTTACATCAGATCCATCCGAATTCATGACATAGAGGTGCATTGAACCGGATACATTACTAGCAAAAACAATTTCTGATCCATCAGGTGAATAGGCACATTCGGCATGATAGGCTGCACCACTTGTTAATTGAGTTAATCCTGAACCATCTAAATTAATTTCGTATATATTCATATAGGGAGTTAAATCCCATTTATAATTACCTGTTTTAGTTGTTGATTGTTCTGAAAGTATACATTCTTGACTTAATTCAGGATCACTATGACTAGAAGCAAAAATCATTTTGTTTTTAAATGGATGAAAAAAAGAACATGTGCAGGCTCCAATTCCTGTACTCATGAGAAAAGGAATTTGTTCCTCTAGATTCATTTTATAAATTTGATATGTTGTTTTTCCTTTCGGCACAGCTTGGAATGCAATCGTTTGATCATCAGGTGAAAAATAAGCTTCACCTGCTTTCTCAAAGCCCATAGAAGGATAAGTTAATTGACGAATGTTTTTTAAATAAAGTTTTTCAATTTTTGAATCGAAAATTTCTTCTGCGTTTAAAAAATTTAGAATAAAAAAAAATGTAAAAAAATAACGAAAAGTAGATTTTAAAAAATATACAAACACTTTTATCCCCGATGTTTCCTAGATTAAAAATTTAGTTTGACAGGATAGTATATTTAACGCCTTCAATTGGCAATGGATTTGTTAAAATTTTTAGGATTTTTAAACGCATTTCTGGAATTGCATCAAAGTTTGAAATATTAATTTTTGCAGTTTTAGGAGATGCATTTTGAAAAGATCCTTTTATTGTAAAACGAATATCAAAAGAGGCTGAGTCTTTTCTTTCTTGGAATGTTAAAAAATTAAACCGTTTAATAACAGTAACTGTAAAATTGTCTGATTGAATAAGAACTTCGCATTTAATACCAGCTTGGTCATCATGAAAAGGAAAAATGGATTTTTGATCATATAAGGAGGGATATTGACTTCTAAAAATATTTGAACAAAAAGACCATAAAGAATTTCCACATAAACTAAGTATATCTATCGGTGTAAAAATTTCTGGTGAGTTAATTTTTTCAAAATTGTAAAGACGGTTCATTTCTTGATCAACAATACCATTATGAGATGCTGGATTGGGATTCATTACTTCGATGATTTTTTGTATCATATGAGCAAAGATTTTTTTCTTTAATTCTAAAGATGTAATCTTTTCATCATTTTGATTTTGTTGATTAATTAAATTAGCGATATCTTCTTTAATATTATGAGAATTGATAGTGAAAGCTTTGAATATAAGCTCACATGTATTTCCTGTTAAAAAACTTCTTACAGTTTGTGAGTTGTCAATTTCATTTAATGTTTTAGTTAATGAATCAGTAACGTCCCATTCAAATTCTGAATGGTATAGAATCTCAAGTTCGATTTTTTCTTTAAAACAATGACTAATGTGTTTTTCAAGTCTTTTAAAACGATCTTCAAAACTTAAATTGGATACAATTTCTTTGGCAATTTTTATATCTGGGTTAATAGATAAGCAGATAATTTTTTTAACAAATTTTGAGAAATCAGGTTTTTTTATAAGATTAATTAATGGGAGGATAACATCAATTTGTATACTAGATTCATTCAATTGAGAAAATGTTTGAATACATAATGTTAAATCTTCCTCAACATTATTTTTAAAAGAAGCTGTAAGTTCTAATTCATGTTCTGTTATAAAAGCTTTAATACTAGGTATAATTTTTATAAAATTTGAAATTTTTTCTCTAAAAATATTTTGTAAGTTTAAATCAGTAATAAAGTTTTCTTGTAGGAATTCATTTTTTAGCCCTCTCATTTGAGGAATAGAAAAAAGTGCACTTACTGGAATATTGTTTAATTTTTCGTTAATTTTTGTTTGAATTTTCTTGAGAATATTTTTTTCAATTAACGAAATAAATTCTTTTGAAACTCCACTATTTTCATTAGATAAAAGTAATGAAAGTTCTTTTTTAAATGTGATAGAAAGAGAATTTTTTAATTTTTTATCTGTAAAATTTAGTAATTCAGTAGAATTTTTTATTAAAGAAGTTTCTTTTTTTATAGGTTTCTTGATTTGTTTTTTTTCCAACTTTGGACTTAAAGGTTCTTTATCATCATTTAAATTGTTTGTGTTTATTATTTTTTTTAGAAAAAGTGATTTTTTATCACCTTTAGGACTTATGTTGACTTCTTCAATAGCTTCTCGAGAAATTTCATTTAATTGATTAAAATTTAAATTTCCTCTTGGTGAGGTTAATTTAGGTGAAGTTTTTGTCTTAGGCTGTTTCGAAATAAAGTGAAGATTGTTTTTTAAATCATTTTGGATTAATTTCAAGTTTAATAATTCTTGAGATTTGCTTAATGAATTTATGCTTCGAGTTTCAGTGTTCATGATTCCTTTTTGTATTGTCGGTTTGGCAGTTTGCATTATATTCTAACCAATCAGCTATAAAATTCATTGCTTGTGGTACATTTGAGAGGGTATGATTTCCATTTGGTACTTCAATATAACTTACCCGATGTCCATGTTTTTCCAATGTATCACGCATGCGATACCCTTCTTTAAGATCTATTCGAGGATCTTTTGCACCTTGAACGATTAAAATAGGAAGGTTAGGGTTTATTTTAGAAACTGTTTGTAAGGGGTCTCTTTTTTGAATCCAATTTTCCCAATTTTGTTTATTTAGTCCAAAAGATTCTTCAAACATTGGTTTCATATCATGAGGTCTATCTCGAATCTGTTCATGTAAATCTAAAATGGAAGATAAAGCAACTACTTTAGTCACCTTCTTTTGTAATTCAGGATATCTGGAAAGTGTTAAAAACATTTCTAATCCACCTCGGCTTGGCCCTAACATAAATGTACAGTGAGGATGTATTTGAATATTTAATTCCTTTGCTAATGTAGGAATAAAATCAATTAAATTTTTCATGTCATTGACATCTGCTCCACCAAATTCATCGTTACCCTCACTGACACCACCTCTCAAAGTAGAAGAAATTACAGTATAATTTTCATAGGTAGCTAAATCAAGCCCTGGATTCATAAGAGCAAAGTTTTGATTGCCCCAGCGAAATAAAATGAGCAAGGGGTGCAACGCTGGATTAGGTGTATAACTAAAAAAGCCTTTTATTTTTAATTCATCACTTGGATATTGGAAGACAATAATTCTTCGACGATATTTTTTTATAGATTTTTTAGCTGTTTCAGATGTCTCGTTGCTGTTTAGAATCTCTTTTGTGATATCTCTCCATTTTTCATTTTCATTTAATGTATAAAATTGAATGACTTGCTTGGCATCAGCTGCAATGCGTTCATTATCTTGAAGTAATTCTGACGGGCTTAATGAATGTAATAAGAATGAATTAATGCAAAAAAAGACAAAGATTGGAAAAATATTGATCAAATAATGTTTTTTAAAACATAAAATCATATTTTGCTCATAAAAAGTTGTATAATTTTAACCACTGAGAATACCGTTCAGTCGGTTTCTGGAGTATTGGGTCAGGATGCAATTGTTATTTGGACATTGGTTTTAACGGAGAGACGGGGAGACAGGGAGACGGAGAGAAGAACATTTAAATATAAAGCTAACTATTATTTCTTTTTAAATGTTCTTCTCTCCGCCTCCCTGTCTCCCCGTCTCTGCGTTAAAAAAACCGACGGCCAACATCTCCAAATAGCAATCTCATTCCTGGTCGCCACCAGATATGACAATATTAAATTTGATCTTGCATAGTTAGTCTTTTAAAATCAAGATAGCTTTGCAAAGTAATGGCAGCACTTACTTTATCCACAACTTTTGTTCTATCTTTACGATTTAATCCAGCTAGATGAAGTGAACGTTCGGCTTGTACTGTAGTGAGCCGTTCATCCCATTTTTTAATAGGAATAGTTGTTTGTTGAGCAAGTAATTGAATGAAAAAATTCACTTCGTCACCCATTAAACTCATTTGACCACTCATCTTTAACGGAAGACCAATAACAATTTCTTCAATTTGACATAAATAATTCGATTCTAATTGAGCAATTAGAGTTAAAAAATTTTTGATTGTTATGTCTATTTTTTTTTCGGCTAAAAATGTTTGTAAAGGTGTTGCGATGATTTGACTTTCATCCGAAAGAGCAATACCAAATCTTTTTAATCCAAAATCAACACCTAAAATGCGTTTTGATTTTTTTTTAGGTGAAGATAGAATCATAAAAGCCTTATTTTTGCATTTGGTAATTAATCATTGCTTGAACAAAATCTCTGAATAAAGGGTGAGGGTTGGTGGGTTTGGATTTGAATTCTGGATGAAACTGTACACCTACCATCCAAGGATGATCCGAGATTTCAGAAATTTCACATAAATTTTCTTCTTTAGAAACACCGGAAAAAATGTAACCTTTTGATTCTAATTCTTCTTTAAATTGATTGTTAAATTCATAACGATGTCGATGTCTTTCACTTATTTCAGATGATTGATAGGCTTGATAAGCACGAGAATTGGATTTTAATTTACAAACATAAGCGCCTAAACGCATGGTGCCGCCCAAATCTTCAATTCCTTGTTGTTCACTAAGCTTTGAAATAATAGGTGTTTTAGTTAAAGGATCGATTTCAGTAGAATTCGCATCTGAGTAGCCCAAAACATGTCGAGCGAATTCAACAGCCATGACTTGCATTCCTAGGCAAATTCCAAAATAAGGAATCTTTTCTTCGCGACAATACTGAGCTGCTAAAATTTTTCCTTCCCATCCACGTTTTCCAAATCCTCCAGGTATAAGATACCCATCACAACCTTGAATTATCTTTAGTAGCTCTTCGTGATTTTGTGGTAATTGATCTGCTTCAAATTTTTTGATGACTAATTTGTATCCCGCGGCTAAAGCGCCATGAGATAGCGATTCAAAAACAGATTTATAAGCATCCTGATGTTGGACATATTTACCTACAATCCCTACTGTGATTGTTCCTTTTGGCTGACGAATGGTTTCAATAATATTTTCCCATTCAGTTAGATCAATAGGTGGATTAGGAAGTTGCAAAAGATCACAGATTAATTGATCAATTCCTTCTTGGTGTAATTGTAGGGGAACTTCATAGATACTTTCTTTTACGTCAATTTCTTCAATGACTGCGCGTCGATTGACATTGCAAAAAAGGCTGATTTTATCTTTTACTGAATCTTCTAGAGAAAGCTCAGAGCGACAAACAATAATATCAGGAATAATTCCAATCCCTCTTAAACATTGTACAGAATGTTGAGAAGGCTTAGTTTTTACTTCTCCAGCTGCTTTAAGGTAAGGAACGTAAGTTAAATGAATATTTAAGCAATTCGTACGGTTCTCACAAGTAAATTGACGAATTGTTTCCAAAAATGGCAACGATTCAATAT
>JAUXSJ010000151.1 GCA_030679615.1 Parachlamydiaceae bacterium
CTGTGTCTCTCTGTCTCCCCGCCTCTGCGTTAAATTATTTTCAATAGGGGTATCCGACCCAGTAAATCGCTAAGCATTATTGATTTACAATAAAAAGTCGTTAATTAAAGTTTTTGTCAACGAAAAGATGTGTCCAACTGCAAGGGCCCTGTCTTCGCTTTTTTAAAGTACGGATATCCGATATGCATTTTTAAAGATTGAATTGATTGAGTTGAAAATGACACCGCATCATCATTATTCTCTCTTTAAAAAAAAGCGAAGGCAGGGCCTTCGCACTCCAAAATGTATGAGATGAATTCATGGTAATTGAATGAAAAAACCTAAAGTCGAGCCTGTGCTCTCTGTGGTTATAAGCAAACCTTGCGGATAAAATCAATTATTTGTTAGAAATAGTAATCATATCCATCTCATTTTATAATGGATATGTTTGCCTTTTTCATTTTTCTTTTTTTTATTTGATAAAAAAAAGCGTGAATCTGCGTAAAGGATTCCTCTCACAGTAGAACGACAGGGCCAAAAAGGAGGTGACTTCTAGGCATTAAGTATTAGGCTCGAAGCTACAATTATAGAGGAAATTTTATTAGTTAGAAATAAACCTCGCTTATAGCGAGATAAAGACGAATAAGAGAACGACAAAAAGCTCTTAGTTTTATAAAGAAGATTTTTGTCAGATAGATTGATGCAAAAGAATCAATCCTAGTTGCTCTTACTGTTCTTGAGCTTTGCAACTTTATATCTGGAGGAAGTTTATTTAAAGATTGAGTTCTACAGTTGTTCTCAGTAACTACCTTTAAAGGGTAGATGGAGAAAATCTGTGAGCAATAAAAATCGCTTGCTCGTATTAGAAGAAATCAAAACAACGCACACGGGTTTTGATCGAAAACTTCCTGTGCGGCACCTAACGATCAATCATTCTTCTGCAACTCAAGCTATGAAGCAAGTTGTGAAAGTCAGTGGTTCGATCACAATTTCATTTTAATAAATTAGGAGACTATCACATGATAGTCTCCAATTTCAAACGATAAATCTGAGTGATCAAAAGGAGTGAATTGTTGGAAGAACTAGAAGCGTTATTAATTTTAAACAGTTTGCCTTTGATAGGCTCAATAAAAATTAGACTTTTAATTCAACAATTTGGATCCAGCATAGATGCTTTGAAAGCTCCATTAAATGATATTGCGATTTTACCTGGTTTTGGTCCAAAGATTTTAGATGCATGGAAACAAGGACTTAAAGAAGAAAAATGGCTTGAAGATCTTTCTTTAATAAAAAAATTTGGCGTAACTGTAATTCCTTATTTCTCTCCTCAATATCCAAAAAAATTACTTGAAATCGTTGATTTTCCCCTCATTCTTTACGTTCAAGGAAAACTTTTAAGGCAGGATGAAAGAAGTTTAGCGGTTGTAGGAACAAGGCAAGCGACTATTTATGGTCAGGAAATGTCTAAACAATTTAGCAAAGGTTTAGCACAAGCAGGTTTTACAATTGTGAGTGGGCTAGCAAGGGGAATTGATACATTAGCACATCAAGGTGCCCTTGAAGCTGGCAGAACAATTGCAGTTTTGGGTTCGGGCTTAGCTTCGATTTACCCAAGTGAAAATAAAAATTTAGCGGCGCAAATAGCAGAATGCGGAGCTGTCATTAGTGAATTCCCTATGGCCACCTCGCCTGATCGTTCACATTTTCCACAAAGAAACAGAATTGTAAGTGGAATGACTTTGGGAACCATTCTCATTGAAGCACCCGAAAAAAGCGGAGCCATGCTAACGGCTGAAAAAGCAATGACTCAGGGTCGACCCGTCTTTGCTTTACCCGGAAGAGCAGATAGTGATTACTTTAGGGGAAACCATTCTCTAATAAAAAGTAAAAAAGCCGAATTAGTTGAAAATATTCAGGATATCCTACATTATTTTAATCCTACTTCATTACCTTTTACCGTCAAAACTTCAGCGACACAAAAAATTCCATTAGAAAAAGAAGAGGAGCTCTTACTGAGTCAGTTTCCCACTGAAGAACTACCTCTTGAAGAAATGATTTCTCGATTTCAATGGCCAGTTGCAAAATTAAATGTCCTATTAATGAGCTTAGTACTGAAAAAAATGATTAAAGAATATCCCGGTAAAATTTATAAGAAAATATAACAGCGACGGAGTTAAATAAATGGGCAAGGCGCTAATTATAGTTGAGTCTCCTTCCAAAATAAAAACGATTAAAAAAATCTTGGGTGGAAACTATATTATCGAATCTTCTGTGGGACATATAAGAGATCTCCCTGAAAAAGAATTTGGGATTGATATCGAACACGATTTTGAACCGAAATATACGATTATGCCCAATAAAGAAGAAGTAATTGCTCGATTGAAAAAAGCAGCTAAGGAGTGTGATGTTGTCTATCTTTCTCCTGACCCTGACCGTGAAGGAGAAGCAATTGCCTGGCATATTATGCAAATTTTACCTGAAGGTACAAAAACTAAACGGGTCACTTTTAATTCGATTACAAAAGATGCGGTATTAAAAGCACTAGAAAATCCAAGAGGAATTGACTTAGCGTTGGTTAATGCACAACAGGCTCGACGCTTGCTTGACAGAATTGTAGGCTATAAAATTTCTCCTCTTTTAAATCGACGTATTCAAAGAGGAAAAGAAAATTTCTTATCCGCAGGTCGTGTTCAATCTATTGCTCTGATTTTGGTTGTTCACAGAGAAAAATTGATCGCAGCTTTTATTCCTGTGGAATATTGGAATTTAGGGGCTATTTTAAAAACAGATCAAGAAGACCGTCAATTTAAGGCCTCTCTTTATTCAGTCGATGGCAAACGATTTGAAAAAGAACCTATTGAAGGTAAAGAACTGACAATCATTAATAATAAACAGTTAGCGGATAATGTATTAAAGCGGATGCAGTCAGGTCCTTTTGATGTATTGAAAGTTGAGCGAAAAGAAAAAAAACGCAATCCAGTCGCACCCTTTATTACATCCACTTTACAGCAAGAAGCCAGTCGTCATTATGGTTTTTCTTCTTCACGAACGATGGGGATTGCACAAGGTCTCTATGAAGGGATAGAAATTGGAACGGATGGACCTGAAGGTTTGATTACTTATATGCGTACCGATTCGGTTCGTATTGCACCTGAAGCAATAGAAGAAGCGCGCCATTATATTGTTAATACTTACGGCAAGGATTTTTTACCGGCAGAAGCAAAAAATTATGCATCTCAAAAAAGTGCCCAAGATGCTCATGAAGCTATTCGTCCAACAAGCATTCATCATACACCAGAAAAACTTCAGCCATTTTTAACTAAGGATCAATTTAATCTTTATCAATTAATTTGGAGAAGATTTTTAGCTTCACAAATGGTATCGGCTGTTTACGATACTGTATCTGCGGATATTAGCGCTGGAAACGGAATCATCCTGCGAGCAACAGGGTCCATCATCAAATTTCAAGGTTTTTTGATCCTCTATGAAGAAAAGCAAGATGATGATGAAAAAGATGATGAAAATCGCACATTGCCTTCATTAATTGAAGGTCAATCTTTAAATATGATTCAATTAACTTCAGAACAATCTTTCACTCGTCCACCTCCACGTTTTACTGAAGCATCTCTTGTAAAAGAATTAGAAAAATCAGGAATTGGACGTCCTTCAACGTATGCGACGATTATGAATAAGATTCAAAGTCGCGAGTATACAATTAAAGAAAATGGGCGTTTAAAGCCGACAGAATTGGGTGAAGTGATTGCTCAAATGTTGGAGGCTAGCTTTAAAGAAATTATGACCATTGGCTTTACAGCAAATATGGAAGATGATTTAGAAAGAGTTGCTGATAATCAGAAAGATTGGAAAGAATTAATACGTGAATTTTGGGAAAAATTTAATCCAACTTTAGAAATCGCTTTAAAAGAAGCATTTGTTCCAAAAGTGTTGACAGAGATAGATTGCCCAAAATGTAAAACAGGAAAACTACAAAAAATTTGGGCTCGTTCTAAATATTTTTATGGTTGTTCAAATTATCCTGAATGTGATTATTCTGCTCCTCTTGAAGAGGTTTCTTTTAATAAAGAAGATTACTCGGCCGATTTTGATTGGGATCAGCCCTGTCCAATTTGTCAATCAGAGATGAAAGTGCGTCATGGAAGATTTGGTCCTTTTTTAGGATGCTTACGTTATCCTGAATGCAAAGGGATTGTCAATATTCCGAAAAAAGGGGAGACCTTAATTCCGCAAGAAGACTTGCCTTCATGTCCAGCAATTGACTGTCCAGGTCTTATGGTGGCACGTAAATCTCGATATGGAAAAATATTTTATTCTTGTTCCACGTTTCCTGAATGCGATGTCATTGTGAATGATTTAGATAAATTATCTGATAAATATCCAAATCATCCTCGTACTGCTTATGAAAAGAAAGCCAAAAAGGGTGCAAAAACTACTGCAAAAACTAAAAAAGCCTCAACTAAAGAAAAAACAAAAAGTAAAACAACTGTGAAAAAATCAACGACTAAAGAAGTAAAAGAAAAAAAACCTCGGACAATGCCCTCATATCCTCTGTCTGATGAACTTAGTTCAATTGTAGAGTCTAAAGAATTGACAAGAGGAGAGGTAACGAAAAAAATATGGGATTATATAAAAAAGAATCAGTTGCAAGATCAATCGAATAAAAGAATCATTCACCCAGATCAAGCTTTAGCAAAAGTTTTTGGATCTAATGATTCGATTGATATGTTTGCGATGGCAGGTTTATTGAACAAACATATTTTGAAGAAAAAGGATGGAGCGTAACGGAATCGAACCGTTTACCTCAACAATGCCATTGTTGCGCTCTACCAAATGAGCTAACGCCCCTAAGTGGGAGTTGCCATTGTATGAAGATCGTCCTTTTTTTTCAAGCGACGAATAACGAACAAATGCGTTCGATTTTTTAACCATAAAGAGCATGAAGGCACAGAGAGGGGAAAAAATAAAAAACAGGATAGGTAGGATAGGCAGGATAATTGCGTTTTTCTAAAAAAAAGAAGCGATACTTGTTTTAATATTTTTTATGGATAGATGTCTTTATCCTGCTCCTGCTTATCCTGTTTATTTTGTTTTCCTCTTTCTCTGTGTCTCTGTGCTCTCTGAGGTAAAAAAAAAGTCGAACGCATTTTGAGTCCAATGAGTTAATTTGATGGCTTGTATATTATTTGATGTAATGTTTATAAGGGAGTGTATGTATGTCATTTTTTAATGATGTCCCGCAGTTGCCCGAAGATCCCATTTTAGGGCTGCCCATCCTTTTTAACGCAGATATTCGACCTAAAAAAATAAATTTAGGTATTGGTGCATATAAAACTGCTGAAGGCCTTCCTCTAGTTCTAACTTCTGTTCGGAAAGCAGAACAAATCTTACTTCAAAAACAATTTAATAAAGAATATTTGCCTATAGAAGGTGATGCTGAATTTTTGCGTTATTCGTTAGCTTTGCTATTTGGAACAGACTCTCTTCCTATACAATCAGGACAATTTTTTGCTGCACAAACTGTTGGGGGAGCTAGCGCATTGAGAATTTCCGGAGAATTTTTGGCAAAACATGTGAGTAAATTAATTTTCATTCCACAACCTACCTGGACAAATCATCGACAAATTTTTGAAATGGCGGGCCTAAAAGTCGGAAGTTATCCTTATATAGATATTCAAACAACTTTATTAGATTTTGAAGGAATGACACATGCAATCCAAAACATTCCTCAGGGAAGTATCATTTTATTACATGGGTGTTGTCACAATCCTACAGGTATTGATCCAACTTTTGAACAATGGAAAGAACTTTCTCATTTAATTAAGAAACAACAATTAATTCCTTTATTTGATATGGCCTATCAAGGGTTTGGTGAAGATCTCGATAGTGATGCAAAAGCAATTAGGTATTTTGCTAATGAAGGTCATGAAATGTTTGTGGCTTATTCATTTTCAAAAAATTTCGGTTTATACGGAGAACGTGTTGGATTTTTGACAGTTTGCTGTTCTAAAAAGGAAAGTGTCCCTAAAATTGGCAGTCAGATTAAGGCATTAATTAGAGGGAATTATTCAAATCCTCCTATTCATGGCGCAAGAATTGTTTTGACGATTTTGAAATCTTTAGAGTTGACATCCGAATGGAAGATGGAATTAAAAAATATGAGAGAAAGAATTCAAGAAATGAGAAAATCGTTGGTCAGTTCGTTATTAGTGGGAGCAAAAGATAGAAATTTTTCTTTTATGCTTCAACAAAAAGGGTTGTTTAGTTTTTTAGGTTTAACGACTGAGCAAGTACTGCAATTACGTCATGATTATGCAATTTATATGTCAGATAATGGGCGCATTAACAACGCAGGAATTAACATACAGAGCATTCCTGAGATTACAAAAGCCATTTTGGCAGTGATTTAAAAGGAAATTGAGTTCATTATAAGAGTGTAATTTTTTAACCATGAGATCACTGAGAAATGATGAAGAAATTGAGAGCGAATAACTAAAATTAATTTTCATGTTAATCCGATTTTTTTTTAATTTTTTTCTCTCAACTTCCTCATTATTTTTCTCAGTGATTTCAGTGGTAAAATATTATATTCATCTAAGGTTACATTTAAGTTTAAGGTTAGTTATTTTATTGTGCGTAAAAAAATTTTTTCTACCTATTTTTTAATTGCAGTTATTCTCCTTTTAATGATGAGTGTTTCACGTTTCGGCGTGGATCAAATTCGATCTTTTGTAACTTCCCTAAGTATGCCAATTTGGGAGAATTTACTGTCTGCAAAATACTTTATTCTACATCCCACTCAACCTTCACCTTTTCACTCTTTTTCAAGTGATGAAGAGTTGCAAAAATTAGCTGCTGAAAATCAACTTCTAACAAATGAATTAGCCTATCTTAATTTATTTATTGATGAACACCTTCGAATTTCCTCTGAAATGAGTCAGGAGTATGAAGAAGGTTTTTTTGAAAATGAAAACAGAAAATCATTAGAGAAATCCATTTCATTGTTAAAATGGCGTATCAATGCAATTCCAGCGAGAGTCATTTTTCGGACATTTGATACATGGAATCATTTTTTTTGGATTAATATAGGCGAAACTTTTAATGAAAATCAGACAGAACCTTTAATAGGAAAAAATAGCCCAGTAGTCATTGGTCGATCAATTGTAGGGGTTGTTGATTTTGTTGGTAAAACTCAATCAAGGGTACGATTAATTTCTGACCCACAATTAAAAATATCGGTTAGAGCTGCAAGAGGTGGAGAGAATGATCTTCGCCTTAAAGATAGCGTTGATTATGTGTTAGAATACTTGGAGAGAAGAAATCAATCGCCCTTATTGACTGATTCTCAGATTGAATTAAATCAATCCTTAGCTCAGTTACAAGAGCAATTGTATGCGCCTAAAAAAACAAAGTATTTAGCAAAAGGTGAAATGCAAGGATGTCCTTCCTTTGCTAAAAGAGGGGCTAATATTTTTTTAAAAGGCGTTGGATTTAACTATGATTTCCCAGATGAAAATGGAGATTGGGGAGATTTGAGAACAGGGAAAACATTTAATCATTTTAGTGAAAATAACATTCCCATTATAAAACCGAATGACATTTTAATCACAACAGGAATGGATGGAATCTTTCCTTCTGGATTTCAAGTGGGTACTGTGACTCATGTTGATTTGTTAAAGGAGGGAGATTATTATTTTACTATTCAAGCCAAGCCAAGTGTTAGTTTCTTAGAAGAACTGTCATTAGTTTATGTATTACCTCCACATCCTCATGAATCATTTTAAGGGATTATTATGAAACATTCTATCGGGATTGTCATTCCCACTTTTCAAGGAATAAAACATCTTTCAAAATCACTTCCAATTTTGTTGAAATCACCCATTAAGCCTCGTATTCTGATTGTAGATTCTTCTTCAACTGATGGAACTGCTGAGTATGCAGCGTCATTAGGCGTGGAAGTCATCAGTATTCTTCAAAAAGACTTTAATCATGGAACAACCCGTGAACTTGGTCGTCATCATTTAAAGACTTCTATTGTTGTGATGATGACTCAAGATGCCTATCCCAAAGAAAATACGATAGAACATTTAATCAGTCCCTTAGTGAAAGGAGAGGCGTCTATTGCTTATGCGCGTCAAATTCCGCATGAAGACGCTGATATTTTTGCATCATTTTCCAGGGAATTTAATTATGCAGATGAAGGCCATATTAGAAGCATTCAAGAAGTGAATCATTACGGCGTTTATACTTTTTTTTGTTCTAACTCTTGTGCAGCTTATATGAATTCTGCTTTAGATGAAGTAGGGGGATTTCCTGCTGTTTTATTTGGAGAGGATACTTTCTGTGTTGCGAAGTTATTGCATCGTCATCATCGAATTGCCTATGTCGCTGAGGCTGAAGTTTATCATTCGCATAATTATAGCCTTAAGAATGAGTTTCAACGCCATTTTGACATGGGTTTAGCACGCAAAGATTTAGAAAAATTAATGCAAGGTTCGGGGGGAGATGGAAAGCGTGGAAAACAATTTGTTAAGCAGCTTTTACTAGTGTTGTGGGAAAAAAATCCCAAATTAATCCCTTATGCTCTATTGCAAACTTTTTCTAAATTTAGTGGCTATCATTTAGGGAAAAAAGGCCATTTATTTCCAAGGTGGTTTAAGAGGTTTTGTAGTAGCCAAAAATTTTATTGGAATTTGTAGTTTTGCATGACATGTATAGTCGATTAAAATTATATCAGGCATAAATCTGTTAAAGGCGAGCTTGTTGAGCTTGTCGAAAACCTATCATTTTAACAGTTTCTATGATTAATCTTAACTGGACTTGCAAGCTAAAGCCTGCAAAAACAAGTCCAGACTAAAGTCTAGGCTACATTGTGGGGCATTGGACATGTCGAAGCGTAGCGGTCTAGCTACGGTTCGCAATCGCAGTCTGAAAGGTTGCTAAATCACAAATCATAAACCCGGACCCTATGATGTTCCACCCCTTTGATTAAACGCTTCAACTGCTTCCTCAAAAGTTATCCAATTGGAATCATTTTCATAGACTCGCATCTCATTCGTGGACTTGCGCAATAGACCTTCTATAACGAAGCTTCCATTAGGATTTATTTTT
>JAUXSJ010000159.1 GCA_030679615.1 Parachlamydiaceae bacterium
AATGTGTTTGTTTTGACCAAGAAGGAGCGTTTAAAATCAAATATGTAGAGCGCGAGGGGTGAAGACAGTAATTCTCTATTGTTTCCTGAATAGATTTTTTACATTTATCAACATGCTGAACCCAAACAACTTGCAATGGAGACAAGAAAGAAGGCGCATTTAAGGAATCCAATAATTCATCTTCTTTAACAACTGCATTTCCATCAATGATCGTTAAAGAAAGTTTACGATCTTGTGAGTTAGGCAATAAAAAATGAATAAAAGAATTCACCGCTTCTTGAATACGATAATTTTCTTTACCTAGAAAAAGATGCAAGGTTGGAAAAGAGGAGGTGCGTCCTCCTCTTGTAAACTTTTCAAAATCTGATGTTGAATTAAATTTCACTGTAGCTTTTTAAACGTTAAGTCATTTGATAAAAGAATAAAACAAAAGGTAATAAAGGTTCAAGAACCTATTTATTTTCCTTTTTGGTGAGCTTCTTTACGTTTTTCTAATTTCTTCATCTGACTCTTTTTTAATCCTTCAGCTGTTTGTACTCTTTGGCGTACAGCTTCAGGATGTAATTGTTCAAAAGTTTTTGAAGTTACTTCTTTGCTTTCTGTTTTTGATGACATATTACACCTCCAGTTTACGTAAATAGAGATGCAATTTCCATGCCAGTCTTCTAGATAAAATAAAAAAAAGGATAGTCAGGATAGGCAGGATAGGCAGGATAATTAATTTTTATATACTTTAGATGAGATATATCTTAATTTAAAATGCCATCCTTTTCAGGGACAATTGCAGAAGTCGTCATTAAATCCTTAAGTTTAAGAAGTTAGATGTTTTCAATAAAAATCCGCAATTCATTAAGCTTTAATGATTATTTCGACTTCTGCAAATGTCCCAGGATGGACGGCATTTTTCAATTACTATTCTTCTATAAAATTAATTATACTACCCTATCCTGTTTATCCTATCAGATTAAAATTTTAACTCGCAAAGTGTAGAGTTTGTAATTTAAATAATTTTGGTTCTCATTGGTCTTGGAAAAATGCTCTATAATTTCATATTGAAAATAGTGGGGATTACATCCAACGTTTAAAAAGAATTGAAATTATTCAAGCCAATACAATTAAAAAATTTTAACGTGATATCGAAGAGACGATGAGACTTAGAAATCGCATTATTTTTTCTGCGCCTCACCGTCTCACCGTCTCTGCGTTAAAAACTTCGGATCTGATTATGCAAATACAGCTCTGCATTCATTAAAGCCGCTCCAGCTGCTCCCCTAACCGTATTATGGGACAGCAAACAAAATTTATAGTCAAAAATTGAACATGGACGCAATCGGCCTATGCTCACTGCCATTTCCTTATCCATGGAACGATGAATCTTCGGTTGTGGATAGTGCGGCTCATCAAAGTAATAGAGCGGATGAAAAGGTGCGCTCGGTAATTTTAATTTTTGAGGAAGAGAACTAAAATTTCTCCATGCTTTAATCATTTTCTCTGGGGAAGGCTTTACCTTAAATTTCACAGATACACATGCCATGTGACCGTCAGTTACACCAACACGATTACACTGTGCGCTAATTTTAAAATCTGCCGCTTGAATACCTTGAGGCGTTAAAGTTCCTAAAATTTTTAATGGCTCTTTCTCTACCTTTGATTCCTCCCCTTCAATAAAGGGAATCACATTATCATAAATATCAAGACTGGCTACTCCAGGATACCCTGCACCAGAAATTGCTTGCATTGTGACAACATGAACCATTTCTAGTCCAAATTGATCCATTAACGGTTTCAGAGCTAAAGAAATTCCAATCACTGAACAGTTTGGATTGGTAATGATCTTACCTTTTGAGGTTTGTTTTTCTACCAATGCTAAATGATCGGAATTAACTTCCCCTATCAATAGAGGTGTATCGGGACTCATGCGATGACAACTTGAATTTGAAACAACCAAGTACCCTGCATGAGCAAATGAAGTCTCAATTTTTTTTGCAATCAAAGAATCTAAACCAGAAAAAGCTAAAGAACAATTATCAATAGGCTCACAAGGTTGTACAATCATTTGAGCATATTGACGGGGTAATGGTGTAGGCATTAACCATTTAACCGCCTCACCATAGGATTTGCCAATAGATCTTTCAGATGCACAAAGGGCTGCTATAGAAAACCAGGGATGGTTTGTTAATAATTGGACTAATTTTTGACCCACACAACCTGTTGCTCCAAGAATAACAACAGGAATTTTTTCTTTTAGATTTCGATGTCCACTCATGATCGTGTAAGCTGTTTTAAAAATTCAACAATTAATCGAACACCAAATCCTGTTGCATATTTCGGCATATATTTTTTTGCTTTTTCCACATAAGCTGTTCCGGCTATATCAAGATGTGCCCATGGAATTGATTCATCTACAAATGCGCGTAAAAAGGTTGCTGCAACATTCGAGCTACCAGAACGCCCATTCCAACTTTTTATATCTGCTATATCAGATTTAAGAACTTCCTTATACTCTTCAAATAAGGGCATGCGCCATAATCTTTCATAAGTGGATTGACCTGCTTGAATGAGAGATAGAGCTAATTCATCATTCGTACTCATGATCCCTGAGGCTTCAGGCCCCAATGCAACTTCAATAGCACCTGTTAATGTAGCGATATCTAATATACGTGTAGGTTGATATTTTTTGCATGCGTACGCTAAAGCATCTGCTAAAATCAAACGACCTTCTGCATCAGAATTAGTCATTTCAACTGTCTTTCCAGTATAACTGACATAGACATCTCCAGGCTTAAAGCTATTAGCATCAATACTATTTTCCGTTGTAGGTATCATGACAGTTAA
>JAUXSJ010000161.1 GCA_030679615.1 Parachlamydiaceae bacterium
TATGTGTTAATAGGATTAGAATAATACCCACAATTAAAGGTGAGGTGAATTCAATAAATGATTCAGGATTTGAATGGTTGTTTAATTTTAACAATAAATTTAATTCAATATTCATTGACCAATTAAGATAACTGTAAAGAGCTAATGAATTATCATTCCATAAGTGCCGATAGTTGTTGTCAAACAGATCAAATAATTGAGTGATTTTTTTTAAATCTTCGAAAGTGTTTCTTTGTGATATACTTGATTCAAAAACTGCCCCATAAGTTAATAGAAGAAGATCTAAATCCTTACAGTATTCAAAAATTTGATCTAATTGAGGGATGATAATATCAGAATCATTAATCAAGGGATGGGAATGATTTTTTAAAATCATCATTGCATTAGCAAAAATTGGCTGAGGTTGATTGTTTTGGTGAAAAAATTTATTTTCAAATAACTTCAAACCTTTATCTAATAGCTCTTTTTTATAGAAACGATCTAATTTTAATGACCATAATAAATCCCAAAGGAACTCATCATCAATAACATAGAGTTCAGATAATTCTAAGGCATATTTTAATTCTTCTTCTGAATGACATTTTAGGAGTGTTTGTTCTAAATCTTTTTTTACATATTCTCTCAGACTCTCTTTTGAAAGTGAATCCTGTAATAAAAATAAAAATTGTTTATTTTCGATTGATAAAAACTCAAGATGTTCATCTAAAAATTTGGTACATGCATTTTCAATAATAGGGATAAAAGTAAAATTGTTTGTTGGTAAAATTTTAAACAACCTTATCCATTCTTGATACTGTTTTAAAGACATATATTCTTCAAATTTAGAAACTATGATCCTTTCAATTAATATACAGTCGTCTTTTTCAATAATGGAATCTAAAATCTCTTTCACAAAATCATCCAAGAGTTCGATTTTAAAATCAAAAAGATGATGACGAATTAAATTTAAAAAACCTTTTGGTTCAATAGTTTTCAAATATGGCATGAGTTCGTTTGTTGGATAGGATGAAAGAATCTTGGATAAAGTACTCAGTGAATCAATGGGTTTGTTTAATAGGATGTGAAAATAATGTTCAATATATTTAAGGTCCATTTTAAGGACCTCTATATTCAAATAAAAATAACTGAAGAGAATTTCAAACTCATCATTGAATTTATTGACAAACAAACTGGATAAAATCGAATGATGCTTGATTTTCATCCAGTTTATGACTTTATTTGAGGGTGATGGGTTTATATGAATCAAGTATGCTAAAGCGACATAAAGATGAAATGATTTTTCTGATTCTAATCGTCCGTGTTGTAAAATGATTTGAAACAAATCCCATAAAATTAGAGTTTCTTGTTCTTCAATATCGCTTTGAAAGGTGCGTTGTTGAATATAATTTAAAATAATTTCTGTGGTTTTTTTGTTTCCTTTGAAAAAAGGTAAAAAAGAAGAGTTTTGAAAGATGTCTAAGAATTTTGATGAAAAATTTAAATCCTTATTTGATTGAAACTCAATAAACAATCGATCAAAAAATATATCAAAATGAGAGCCTACAACATCGATTTTGTTTTTAGGAAAGCATTGTATAAGCTTATTGAGCCAACTTATATCGATCTCATCTATTTGTTTTGATATTTCATGATGGAAAATATTAGATAAAAGTTCTGCTAAAGGAGAAATGGCTGTGATGGTATGTGGATTTAAATTCAGTTCTTCAATGCTTTCTTGAACTTCTTTTTCTGCATGAATACTCAATAGTTTTTGAGTATATAAAATTAAAAACAACTCCCATCGATCAAAATTTATATCTTCAGGATCAAAAAACTTAGCTATTTTAATTTTTTTGAATAAATCCATTACATAAGGAAGTTCATCTTTAGAACAGGTATTTAACAAATTTTCTAATCGGCTTATCCAAAGTTCAGAATAATCATTTTTTTGTGTCTTTTGACTGTATAGGTAAAGAGATTCATCTCCTTGATAATGATACGTGGGAGAGGCGTGTAGAATTTGAATGTATTTGATCCATAACTTTTCAAAAATATGATGATCATCATTATCATAACCTATTAAGTGCAATGTGTTTTTGTTTATGAAGTCATTAAAATAAATAATTAATTTTTCCAAACAAGTAGTTTCTATTAGTTTAGTATTACTTTTATGATTTAAGAATTTATTCAGAAAAAACAATCTTTGCTTAGGTTTTATCTGGTCTAAACCAGAAAGTTTTTTAAAGAAATTGAAAGCGTATAAAAACTCATTTTTTTTATAAAAGGATTCAAAAATGGTGTTTCCAACTATAATTTTTTGATCATCATGAATATTTTTCCATAATTTAGAAGCAATTGAAAGACAAATCAAATCTTTACTTTGACAAAGTTGCTCAATCCAATCCTGTAAAGAAAGAGGGATTTGGATGTGATTTAAAATTTCTAAATAAGCAGGTTGAATATTTGAAGAAGAGATGTTTTTTAATCTTATCAAAAAGATTTCTGCATCTTCCTGTGTAGGTGCTGCATTTAGTAAAGAAGGAAGGTTTTCAAATAGTTTTGGGTAATGATTCCGGTGATTAGACGGGTTTG
>JAUXSJ010000019.1 GCA_030679615.1 Parachlamydiaceae bacterium
TCTTTTGATAAGTGAGTGACATAATCTTGTGGATTCCCTTTAAAAGGAATGGATTCCTCATCAAAATCGGATGATACTTGAATAAATGGGATATTAAAATAACCAAGAATTTCTTTTCGACGTGGGGATTGAGACCCTAAAACGAGTTTACTTGTGTTGCTAGTCATTTTTTTTCCATTATAAATTAGTTTTTGTCATGGGTTTAGGGTAAATTATAAGTTTGAACAACAATTTTGCATACTTATATTTATTTGCACAAATCGCGATAGCGATGAAAGTGTTTAGCCCCATGCAAATGAAGAGTCGATAGACTCGAATGCAGCTTGGGGTGAATAATCAAAACATAATTGAGCCGTGATAACGGCGACAGCATCTCACGCACAACAAATCCTCTAAAAACACTCATGAAAAATTATCCACAATATTCACCTTCAAATAAATATTTTCGTTCAAATGTAATGTTGTGAAGTTTCAGGAATTTAATATATTCTTCTTCAAATGTTTTTGTTCGATGATGTTCTCGTTGATTTTTTATATAATGTTGAACTGATTCAATTTGAGAATAACTTACTGTAAATGCTCCGTATCCTTTCTGCCATTCAAATCGATTCGTTTGTTCAAGGAGTTCATTACACCATTTTGAAGCATTGGCTTTAATTTCTCGTATAGAATCTGAATAGCTTTTGCCGGAGATAAATTTGCTAGCAAATGAATATGATCCTCAATTCCACCAATTTGAATTAATTGGCCATTTTGTGATCTTATAATCCCTCCAATGTATTTATAGAGTCGTTCTTGAAACGAACTTTGAATAATTGGCTATCGAAGCTTTGTACTGAAAACTATATGATATGTTAATTTACAAAATGAACTCATGCTTTCCTGCCGCCGCATTCGCGGCTCAATTTGTTTTTTTTATCTTACCACAGGCTCACGCCTGTGGCTAAACACTTTCGCCGCTTTCGCGGCTCGACTTACTTCTCAAGCTCACGCTTGTGGATAAACACTTTCGCCGCTTTCGCAGCTCAACTTATTTCCCCAAGCTCACGCTTATGTCTAGACACTTGCTGCATTTGCGGCTCGGCTCATTTCTACTGCGAGGCTCGGATTAATAATCCCGCCAGGGCAAATCGATTCTTTGAATGACCTTCAGCCATAATTTCCACTAATGTTTCTACACCTGCAGCATCCTGACGTTGTGCTAATGCTTGACAGGATTGAATCAATAACTTTGAGGTTTCTTCCGGAGTTAATGAATAAGAATCTTCCCCCATTTTCCAAAGATCAAAATCCTTAAAGCGAATAAATTCTGTTTGACTTTGCTTTTTTACCCATTCTTGCAATCGTTCTTGATATGGACCTGGCTCTTGTAAACAAAACAAAGCCAAGTTACAATAATGCCTCACCAACGGCGCTCCCAATTGTTGTTGATGCTCCTTTAAGCAATCTATAGCTTCTGCAGTTTCTAAATTTTGTAAGATTTCTACAGTCATTGCTATTAAATCATTTTGCTGTTTTGCAAAGATTAAATGAGCGATTCGTATCAACTGAGACTCTGATGTTTCTTTCAACTTGTTTAATATTTTTTCCTTAAATTTCAAATGCTCCATATACGCAGAAAGATCTTCCTTAAAAATTTGATTTGCAGAAGGTGTCACTTTCCATACTGTCATTGATTTTCCAGGTGATTTTAGAGAAGTAAATCCCCAATCATTTTGATCTTTTACGATAAATTCTTCTGCAAGTTCAGCTCCTTTAGGATGATGCTGCTTTAACAAGGCAATCATTACATTTAACCGAACTTGCCGATCAGTATGTGTAGACAATTCTAAAAGTGACTCCGAACGGTTCGGTATCTTTCCCATAAGATAAATGGCATAAAGATCTCCCTTCTTAACACCTTGCTCAATCGAATCCACAGAATGATCTTGCCCTAATTGATAAAGCGCATAATGAGCTGCTAAAGACACCGTAGGATAAGAAGAAGCTGCGAGAATATTTAATTTTTCAATCGATAATTCATCCTTTAATTTTCCTAATGAAAATGCAACTGCTTCTTGAATAGCGATATCCTGTTGAGCTAAAATT
Organism: Parachlamydiaceae bacterium; assembly: GCA_030679615.1. Lineage (GTDB taxonomy): Bacteria > Chlamydiota > Chlamydiia > Chlamydiales > Parachlamydiaceae > JAUXSJ01. The sequence goes on from JAUXSJ010000019.1 coordinate 2,089, forward strand.
TTCCTTAAATATGGAACTAAATCATCTCTTTGATACTGTGCTGCACATATAGCAGCAGCAAGTCGAATATTTTTTGAAGGATGGTTTAAAAGTTTAACTAAAATACGTGTAGAATGCGGATCATCTAACATCGCAAATAGAGGAACAAAAAATGGCCATAAAGAACTAGGCATTTTATACATCAATGATTCTGTTTGAGATACAGCCATCGGGTGTTTTTTTTTACATAAAAAATGCGCAGCTTCAAAACGAATTAAGGGATTACGTGATCTAATTGCATTTAATAGAGCTTTATCTGCTCGAGAGTCTTGAAATTGTGCTAAAGAAGCTAAAGCCACTAATTGAATTTGAGGATACTTACTATTTAAACTTTCTTCTAATATAGAATAGACTTCTTCGTTCGCTGAAACACTTGCTCCAAATAAAGATAATAACTGACTTTCAGGATCATTTTGTTTAGCACCATTTATTATGATTCCTAATCCAATCTGATGAAGCAGTTCAAAATCATGCTTACCTTCAGATTGAAAAAAAGTTTGATAAAGCTTTAAAGCCTTTTCATGTTCACCTTGCTGAACTAAAAACAAAAGATGGCCTGATTCTTTCTTAAAGGTTGAATTTTCACTAAAACCTAAAAAAGAAAAACAAGTTAAAGAAGTTAAAATTAAAATAAAAAAAGAAGATTTCACAAAAACCTAAGAAATGAATAGTTGAGAGAAAAAGTAACAACGATGTTGATCAAGGTTAATTTTAGGGCAATATAATTGCAAATTTTTTTTAATAATTTCCTCCTCATTCTTCAATTCTTTTAAAGTCAATTCTTGAGGAATAAATTTTCCAATATAATGTCGTTGATTTTTTTCGATATCTTTTAGTTCACAAGTAGTGTCCAATATGGCTTGTTTCCAAGATGAACTATATTTAAGGTTAGCTTTGATTTCACTTGTCACAAGAAATCCAAGAAATATTTTTACTTCAATCGCCATAAAATTAATCTTTCTTATTAATATTTCAAATTAAACTACTTACCCAGTAATGACCGTCCATTTTTAACGCAGAGAAGGGGAGACAGGGAGACGGAGAGAAAAACATTTATATATAAAACTAAGTTATTTTCTCTTTTTTTAAATGTTCTCCTTTCCGTCTTTGCGCCTCTCCGACTCTGCGTTAAAAATGGACGGTAATTCATATTAATAAAAAAGGAGATCTCCTAAGAGATCTCCTTTTTAGATCACATTGTTGTGCTCAAAGCTTTCGCTTAGTTCACGATAATGCTTTCTTCTTGTCTAATTGGCTTAATGGTCGCAGAACTGACTTCAAATTGAGGTCTTAGGTCACCTGCTTGCGTACCTTTCACAATCACAGTTGCTTCAGCTGTTTGACGTGGTGCAAAATTTGCAATCGGTGCAAAAGTTACCGTATTACCGTTAACTTGAGCGCCTGATGCTCCTGAAGCACTCACTGGTACAAGTCCTTCTGGGAACGTTGCAACAATTTTAACATCTGAATCATACTCTTGACCAGTGTTAGTTACTGTAACTTTCAATCTTGTTGTTTCACCAACGCAAATTGGATTATCTGAATTTGTTACGCAAACGTCAAGAGCTGGACGCCCTTTCCAATGTGTTCCAAATTCGCAGCAAGAGTTGCATCCTTCACAGTTTGTAACATTAACTCTATTAGAGAAATATCCTGGTGTACATGTCGTCAACGTTAAGTTGAATGTAACTTTTTCACCTGGTTTTAATTCTCTGAGTTTCCATACTGCTTGTTTGCAGTTAATGCAAGCACCTGGTGCAGCAACAATTGATGTTGCAGATGGAGCTTGGTCAGTAACTACTACTTCATGCAATGACTTATCACCTGTGTTAACGACTGTGATTTGATATTCAGCGTTTTGTCCAACTGATAATTCTTTTGGACCAACTTTATCACATTCAATCGCACAGCAGCAAACACATGTGCAGAACTCGCAACTTGTTTGATTTGCATTACATGCTGTTACAACAGCTGTATTACAGATTTTTCCACGTTTGCATGCTTTCACTGTGAAATTAACTTTCTTAGTTTGGCAAGGCTCAAGGCATCCCAATCTAAATGTGAGAGTTCCTTTGCAATCTGGACCTTCAACACCGTCTGGTAGTGTGTCAGTGATGACAACATCTTCAGCTGTGCATGTTCCAATGTTTGTTACAGTAATTGTATAGTTAATTGGATCTCCTGGGCACACTTCAAGTGGTCCGCATTTTTCGCAAACAAGTACAGGTTTTGCGCAGAGAAGTGCACAGAACGCAACTGGTGTTGCTTGCACACAAAAACATGTGCATAAATCACCTTCTCTATCACATTTTAACCAAACTCTTGCTGGTACGCTTTGCCCTTTACTGATGCTTCCAAATGTCCATGTTAATTTACGACCTTCCACTTTCGCTTCAGGTTGGCTTCTCATGTATGAAACACCTTCTGGAAGTGTTGTAGACACAATTGCTTCGCAAACATCGCAACATGCAATCACATCAAAATCCAATGGATATTGATCACCCAACATACACATATTTGGGTTTCTTGCACGTACTGTCACACCGTTACATGCACACTCACCTGAAGTTCCATATTTACATGGCTTTAAAGGAGCGGCACATTTTGGAGGACATACATCACATGGTGGAGGACACGGTTGTTGTGGCTGTGCACATGGAGGAGGACATGGTTGCTCACATGGAGGTGGGCAAGGTCTGTTTACTCTTGGTGCACATGGAGGAGCACATGGCTCATCAAAATGTTGTTGACATGGCTCATCACATGGTCTGCAGTGCATTTCATGTTGAGGAGGACATGGATTACATGGTGGTGCATATTGAGGTGCACATTGTGGTTGACAAACTGGGTTGCATGACGGTGGACAGACTGGTCGGTTAGGCTCGCAAACACGTTCGCAAGGCTCACAGCAGTCATTTCTGTATTGGTTTGAACCAGTACAGCTTGTCCCAAATAGTGCCATCGCACCCAAAAAAACCAACGAGGCTAATATTCCCAGTTGCTTTCTCATTAAAAGACTCCTTGTTTTAGGTCTTGTTTTTTACGAATTTTCTTTTCTCATCTTGTGAATGATTTTTCTTTTGATAGGGACTATTTGCAATTAGCTCTATCTTTGGAACTGTTCAATCGTAAGTTCCTAACTGATTATTCCTATTACTTACGGATGACCCTTGTTTGATAACGAAAAATGATTGTCTTCAAATTTTTCACTAACAGACACGATTCATCCGATAATTTCGAAACAGCGGGTTACCCCTCTGTTTCATCAATTGCCTTGTAGCAATTGTTATTATCATAGT
>JAUXSJ010000181.1 GCA_030679615.1 Parachlamydiaceae bacterium
TTGGAGATTCGATTGTATCTGTGGAATGGATAACCAAAGCTCTCGATGTTAATTGTGCAATTCCACCATATGTCATTCCATAAGATAAACCAATTCCAAAACATGGAAAAAAACCATAAAAATCACGCCTTACATTATAAATGCTATAGCTTAAACCAACACCCATGCCAACGGAACTCACAACTGGTCTTGATAGAATAATAGTTGAAAGCAGATTTAGAGAAGGTTCATTTTCATTAGAAGATAAATTATTGATAGAATTCATATTTCAACCCCTATAGTAAAAAATTAATTTAGCCTTAGATTTTTAAATATTTTTATAAACTTTATAACAAAGTACTCTAAATAAAAAATAAAAAAATAAAGTTAAACAAATTAAAAATTTTGATTGACAAAGGCTTCCCTTGTTTCAGATTTCCTTTTCTGCTACATTAATAACCTAAAACTTTAAGGAAATAAACATGATTACACTTTCTAAAATCTCAAAAAGCTTTGGAAGTCGCGTCTTATTTGAAGATGTTACAACCACCTTTAACGCTGGTAATCGTTATGCATTGACCGGTCCAAATGGCGCTGGAAAAACAACGTTACTGAAAATCATGATGGGCAATGAAGAGCCAACAACCGGAACTGTTATTTTACCTCAACATGTTGGCATTCTTCGTCAAAATATTGAAGCATATAAAGATTTTCAAGTAGTAGATGTTGTCATCATGGGTAATCAGAGGCTTTGGAAAACTTTAAAAGAACGCGACGCTCTTTATGAAATGGAAATGACAGATGAAATTGGTATGAAGTTGGGAGATCTAGAAGGGGTCATTGCTGAGGAAGATGGGTATTCTGCAGAGACAAATGCAGAAATTTTATTATCAGGTATGGGAATTCCTCATGAATATATTTATCAACCCATGCATGCAATTCCTACTGATATTCAATTTAGGGTGTTGCTTTGCCAGGCTTTATTCGGAAATCCTCAGGCGCTTCTCTTGGATGAACCTACAAACCACCTTGATCTTGAATCGATTGGATGGTTGGAAAAGTTTCTTCATCAATATAAAGGAACATTAATTGTTATTAGCCATGACCGCCATTTCTTAAATTCTGTGACAACTCATGTGGCTGATATTGACTACGAAACCATTATCATCTATCCAGGTAATTATGATGACATGGTGGAAGCAAAAACAGCTGTAAGAGACCGTGCAGATGCTGACGCTAAATCAAAAGAAAAAAAAATTGCTCAGTTAAGAGAATTTGTTGCTAAGTTTGGAGCTGGAACACGGGCAAGTCAAGTCCAATCTCGACAAAAACAAATTGAAAGATTACAACCTCAAGAATTAAAAAAATCCAACATTCAGCGACCTTATATTCGATTTATCCCACACGAAAAATCTCCAGGAAAAATCCTTCTTAAGGTCAATAACATCTCAAAAAGTTATGATGATAACCATGTGATTAAATCGTTCTCCATGGAACTTGATCGCGATGATAAAATTGGGGTCATTGGTAATAATGGACGAGGAAAAACAACCCTCCTCAAAATGCTTGCTCAAGTGATGAAACCTGATAAAGGGTCTGTCGAATTGGGTCATCAAGTCCTTATTAGCTATTTTCCGCAAAATCATGCCGATATTATCGAGAAAAAAGGAACAACGAATGCCTTTGATTGGTTAAAAGAGCGTCGCCCAGGGATTTATGATCAAGATATTCGTTCTGTCATGGGTAAACTTTTATTTGGTGGCGATGATGCGTTTAAACAGGTTGCTTCGCTTTCTGGAGGAGAAACAGCTCGACTCATTATAGCTGGAATGTTGTTGTCCGATCATAACCTTTTGATTTTAGATGAACCTAACGGACATTTAGATTTGGAAGCGGTTTCTGCACTTGCATGGGGATTAAAAGAATATAAAGGAACCGTTGTCGTTTCTAGTCATGACCGAGATCTTATTTCTACTGTCGCAACAAAAATTATTGCTTTTGAAGAAGATGGAATACACCTCTTTAATGGTGGCCTAGAAGAATATTTAGAAATTAAAAATAGTCGTGCTGCAAAAGATTAATAATATGATAAAAAAAACTAAAAATAAAAAACCTTCTCCAGCAATCACACATTTTCCTTCGCCCATTTTGGCAACTCAGTCAATTTTATCTGATCAAGAGAAAATTGAGATAATTGCTAAGCATTTTAAAGGGATTATGGAGACTCTAGGTCTTGATTTAAATGATGATTCTTTGGCTCGAACCCCGCAAAGAGTCGCAAAGATGTATGTCCAGGAAGTCTTTGCAGGCTTAGATGAAAAAAACTTTCCTGAAATAAGTTTTTTTGAAGAAGAATTTCATCATGAACATAGAGCAAATATTGTCTTTTTAAAAGTAGGATTTACAAGCTTTTGCGAGCATCACTTTGTTCCTATGACAGGCTTTGCTTATGTGGCTTATTTGCCTAAAAGCAAATTGATTGGTTTATCTAAAGTTCCTCGATTAGTCCGACATTTTGCTCGAAGACCTCAGTTACAAGAACGATTGACTGCTCAAATTGCGGATAGTCTAGCTTTATTGATTGATTCAGAAAACGTGGCAGTTTCTGTGACGGCTCATCACCATTGTGTGATGTCTAGAGGAATACAAGACGAAAACAGTCATACAATCACGAATGTTTTGAGGGGTGAATTTAATAG
>JAUXSJ010000197.1 GCA_030679615.1 Parachlamydiaceae bacterium
AAGCCTCGGCTAAGCCATTAGGTTGATGTTGTATTGCATATTGGAAATTTACTCCTAATTGAGAACCATCTCCTAATAGTTTTTGAAAAAGAGGGAGATCTTGAGGAGTGGAAATAATAAGAATATCTTTAATATGAGCAAGCAAAAGAACAGATATGGGGTAATAAATGAGAGGCTTATTATAAACGGGAAGTAGCTGTTTCGTGACTCCTAAAGTTAAAGGATGAAGTCTTGTTCCGCTTCCTCCTGCCAATACAATTCCTTTCATGATTTGCAGACCTTTTTATTTCAAGATAATATTGATTTAAAAAGAGGTGATGTTAAAAGGAGGTAAGGATTTTGTCAATAATTAACGTAATAAAAATTACATGATAAATACTGCAAAGTCAGTTTTTAACGTAGAGTCAGAAAGACACAAGAGACGGGTAGAAGAACATTAAACAATAAACAGGATAGATGCAGGTATGCGCATCATCAAAAATCATGTAATAATAAAATAACAGGATAGGCAAGATCGCTTTCAGCGGTAAGATGGGTATGATAATAGGGAATGGATTTTCATATCTTGCACATCCTGCCGTTTGCGATCATGCTTATCTTGTTTTTTTTATTTTGACGACATTGGGCGATACCCTGAGTTGTTGTAATTTAAAACCTTTCAGGCTAGTAAGTATTAATATTTTAATTATTTATTATTTTAGCCTGATGAGATGCTTGTCTTTCTTGTTATTTTTTATGTTTTGCATATTTCTCTTAGCTTGACAAACGGCTGTTATTCAATAATTTCAGAATCAGACTCTTTAATGATATCTAATGAAAAATCTTTTAAGAAGGTCGATAAATCAAATAATAAATTATTAAATTTATCATATTCATTTAAAAAATTATTTTTTTGGATTTTAGGGAAGTTATTACAATATTGAGTAATATCTTTAATATGCAATTCGAGAAGGTCAGATGGAGGTTGAATTTCAGTTAAATATTCTAACCACTTATTAAAAAATATTTTTCTCGTATTTTTTGTAGTGGACTTACAAATTAAATGCACTAATATCCAGGATAAAGATAGTTTTTTTTCTTTGACAACTAGCTCCCTTAAAGGATTGAAAAGTTCTTTAAAATATTTTACGCGCTCAATCCAAAAATCATCCATTTCATTGCCTATCATTAAATGTATTTCAAAATCAAAAACAAGACATAATAATTTATAGATAGGTTCACCAGTATTTATTGAATCAATTTTTGTTCTTGCCCATATTACAAATTCTGTACATAGGCCTCTATTCGGTGTTAACCATTGAGTCTCAAAACTTTGCATAATAAATTCTTTTAGAAATTCAAGGCTGTTATTATTGGAAGAATTTTCAATGATTAATTTCAATGTATGTAAAGAGTTTTCAAATAATTGTTGCTGTTCAAGAACGGGATTTTCGATTAAAAAAAAGAATCGTTTTTTTGAGTCTTGGGGTTTCCACATGGTGAATGAGAAAAATAAAAATTCGAATATTTTTAAGCTTTCATCTAAAGTAAAATCATTAGGGTTAAAGTTTAGTGTTTCTTGTAAGTAATGAATATTTTTGATTCGATCTTCCAAGTTGGATTGATAATGAATAAATAAAGATTTCAGAATTTTTTTCTCGAGAGGAGTTCCAAGTTCATTTACCATATTCAGCATGTTTTTTTTGATTTTTTCATTCTTCTTAGAATTCGATGTGTCAAACCAAAAAAAGAAATCCTTACAATTGACTAAGATGTGTGTGAATAAATGAATTAATATCGCGCATTTTCGATTTAATAAGTCCCCAGGAAATTGTTGACATATGGATTCTAACAAAGTGAATAGTAACTCTCTTTTGCTTCTATTGATTGGAATATTAAGTTTCGGATGCGTAATAGATGGTTCTGTTAATAAAATGGCAATACGTTCGACAAGGTTGTTTAAAGAAGACGATGTATTTTCACTCTTTTTACAATGGACAGTGTCTTGAACTAAATTTTTACGTACATAGGGAAGGATAAAATTAATTTTTTCAATAAGTAAGTTATTTCCGTTTTTTAAAAGATCAACAGATGATTCTTTATAGATGATGTTAATATAGGTCAATAAACATTTCGTTAAAGACTTGTTCTTAATATCCTTTGGAAGTGAAATAATCATATTTTTAATATATGGATAAAAAAGTGTACCAAAATGAGAAGTAAGTGAATTATTATCCTCAAATTTAAAAGTTTCTTTAACTAATTGCGAAAACATACTGATTTTATTTTGTTCATTTTCAATATTTAAAATATTTTTTATTACCTTCTGATAAAGATTTGCCAATGATTCACTGATTCGTTTATGAGATGTAGGTTCTAAAGCCTTTGCCAATTTGATTAATGTAAGAAATATAATCAGATTATTAACAGCATTTTGTGTGCATTCATACGATTTAAAAGAGCAGAATTGATGAATAACATAAATAATATCTTCAGACTTCATATTATAAAAAGGTTCGTTATTCAAAGAGATCCAAATTTTTATTTGAGATAATTTATTTTTTTCATTTTCAAATATATTTAAAGTTTCAGCATTTGAAATGATTTTATTAAAACCAATCCAATGCTTGAGTAGGAAATCTTTTTCTATATCTTCAACGAGATTTTGATTTTCTTGTAAATTTATTATTTTAAAATAAGGGGGGTATAAAAAGGTAATCGTATGTAAAAAATTAGCTATGAAGTTTTTTTGAGGAAAAGTTTCATGATTTATAAACAATTGATGGATGTATTCATGTAAAAAATTGTTTAATAATTCTGAAAGGTCTTTATCCTTATCGATTGTTTTAAAAATAATTTTTTGAAATTTATTTACAGGATAGTTTATAAGAAGAGATTTTATTAATAAAAGCTTATAAATAAATACGTTAAAATTTTGTTGATTGGTTTCCATTAAAAATTGGAAATTTTTATTATGATAAGTTTTAGCAAAGAAAAGAGTGTTTTGTAAGCATTTGTCAAATAGTTTTGGTTCAATTAATATAAAGGGAGCATGTTTTGCAAAAACATCCACGCTTTCTAATGCATCTTCGTGATTAATAATTGTTTTAATTTTTTGATTAAAATAATGATCAAAAAGAAAAAAATGGTACTTACCTTTTAATATTGATTCATTGTCATTTAGATTTTTTTGTTTTTCTTCAAATAAATTTATGAGATGAGAATAAGAATTAACTAAATCTACATCTTTTAAGCCTAAAGCCACAAAAGCTGTATGAAAGAAATTTTGTCGAATAAAGGTAAGATCATAAGAAGTTTTAGTTGAAAATAAAAAGGTATAAAACACTTCAGATAAAATAACAGAATCTTGAGACGTATTTGAAATTGAAATTAATACCTCATTAATGAATCCCATTGAAATTTTTGGGTGAGTACAAATCCATTTTGAAAATGAAATAATGTCTTCATATATCTGAGGATATTTTGAATTTGTTTTTTCAATTGAATCGTTTGAATCCATGAATATTTGCATCTTTTTTTTGAGGAACTTAAGAAAAACAGGATCAGGTAAGCCTTCTTGTTGAATTGTAGAAATCATTAATTTAATGATAAAGCAACAGTTGATTTGATCTTGAATAGAATAAGAACGTTCTAAAGAATTTAGAATTTTGTAATTAAATTTTTGATTCCATTGATTTCGTGCAATAAGGTTATGTTTAAAAAGTTCTTCTGAAAATTTTTTTTGATGAATGAATATCGAATTGAAAATATGATCATTATCTTGATTTGTTATGAAGGAAATGGCTCCATCTAATAGCAATGAGCAAATTTTTTCTTTTATTTCAAAAAGTTGATTATTTTGAAATGGATAATAGAGGTAGTCTGTTTCATTTAGAAAATTTATGATTGTTGGATGATTTATTTTTTTATAACAGCTGATGAGGTTATATTTACACTGTAAAAATAGTAATGGATCATCTGTGTGCTCAATCTTAGGAAAAAAATGATTACTTTTTTCAATGAGTTTGTGAAAGTTATCATTAACAGGTAATGAATTGAGTTTTTGCCACCATGAAGCCAACAGAGTTAATTTTTTTGGCGTAGATGACTCAATTAGAGAAATTAAAAATAGCCATTCATTAAATGAAAGCTGCGAAGATTTCCAGAATTTTTCAGTGATTTGATTTGTAATGGTTAATGGAAATTCAAATTTTTTTATAAATTCTATTTCTTGATTAATAAAAAATAGAAAAAGATCTTCTTTAGAGTTGTTTAAAACATATTTTTTGACGCAATTCCATAATAGATTCATTTCTTTTTCGTTCTCTTTAGAAACAACTTTTATTAGAACTGAAATGGTATTTTGATATAATTTATTTTGAATTAAGTGTTTAGAATGCATTAAAAGGAGGTTTTTTAATGATTCATTAGATAACAATTATTTTTTTGTTTAATAAAGATTTATTAATCAGTTAATAAATAGAGTTAAGCATAAAGTTTTTTCAGAATTTTTTATTATGAGGTGATGGATAACATGAAAAAAAATGCGATAGTGTTCAATTTGAATGCAATTTATAGTTGAGAATGGATCTAGAGATTGAAAGGCTGAATAAATTTCATTGTCAGAAATTTTTAATTGATCGTCATTGATACATACTTTCCAAACATAAGGTTCATAGTTTTTTAAATTTAAACCTTGCTGATGGCAAAATTTAATCAATATTTTTAGAGAATTAATTTTTTGTTTTTTTTCAACTTCTTTAAAAATCATCTCCAAATTATTTACTATCCAATCAAGAATATTTTTCGATGGAGTTGAAAAAGTGAGTAAATTTTCTAATTGATCGAACAATTTAAAACGATTATACTTATTATTTCTTTTAAACAGCCTTAAGGCTTCTTCAAAGATATTCCAAAGTTGATTTTCTCTTTCCTTAGTTGCAATCTTTGTTGTTAATTTTAAATAGTCTAAAAGAAAATCTCTCCATTCAACAGGCAACAGTTTAATGTAATGAATTAATTCTGCTTGTTCAAAGAGGTGATCAAGAGAAATTAATGCAGAGGTTGTTTCCGAATTGATTTCATTTAACTCTATCAAATTGATAGTGTCTTTAAAAGATTGGAGTAGAAGGGATGAAGCATTCTTTTGTGCATCCATAGGGATAGTTTGTAGTAAAAAAAATAATATTTCTTTGTTTTCTTTATTAAATTTGATTGATTTATTTTGAATAAAACTTCTAAAGATTGCTTCAGTTATAGATGAGAATTGTTTGATATCTGATTTTTCTATTAAAAACTCTAATAGAGTTTTTGCAAATGGCGATTGATTTTCTTTCATTAGAGCTTTTACAAGATTTAGACCTATAGTTGTTTGATTTGTTTTAATAAATTTTTCAGGTAAAATCCATTTGTTTTGAACGGATAACAAATATAAAATTGCTCCATACTGTGTTCTTGATTGTTGAATTACTTGATTAATACGTTTAATCCACAAAGATTGACGATGCACACGTGTTAAATAGTTTCGTCGACAACTTTCTAACAAAAAATAATCCCCATCTGTTTCATAAAACGCATGATTGAACAAATGCGTTAAAAATCCAAATAATGATTTTGAAAATTTAGTTGGGTGGTTTTCTTTAAATTTTATCAATTCTTGATCGACGTCAAAAAAAGAATTTAAATTCCTAATTACATAGGGTTGAAATTGTGTTTTGAGGGACGATGATAGATTTTCATAATAAATTAATAAATGAATTAACTGTTCAATGAGGACTTTGTTTGGATTGATTTGTTGATGGGACATAAGCCAATGGAAAACATGAATGGCCTGTTGATAATTTATTGGTAAAAGATTTTGGAAAAATTTGATTAAGGTTTTACTTTCGCAATTTAAAAATAAGGATTTGTTTTTTATAAATCCCTTGTAGAGGATATCTAAGGAATATTGAGTATTAGTTTCTAATAGAAAATCAATCCATTGATTTTGATGTGATGTGATAAATGGATAGGGAAGTAGTTTTTCAATTAAAGAAATGGCTTCAGGAAAGTTATCAGTATTTGCTTTTAACGATTGAATGATTGCAAATTTTTGTTGTTTTGATTTCATTTCGGAAAAAATTGAGTAAAAATCAAAAAAGACTTCATAAAACAAAAAAGTTGGATCAGGTGCTAAGGAATAAAAAGTTAAATAGAGCTCTAATCCGATCAGTTTTAAAGTGGAATTTTTCCCTTTTAGGAGCTTTTCAACAGTTTTTTTAAGATTAGATGAATTAATCTTAAGTTGGTTAAAGAAAGGAGTTAAGGGAAAATTAATCAAAGATCGCTCTGAAGATAGAGTAAAAGACGCATAAATGTTTTTTAATGAAGATGGAAATACATATTTTTCAAAATACTTCTGAAGGAGTTCACAATCGGCCTGTAAATGAATGGGTAAAAAAACAGAAAAAGGTGTCTTAAGATCAATAACAGGAGCATGACAATGTGTTGTAGCAGAATTAGGATGCCATAAGTAGGCCAGAATGTTAATGTAAGCAGATAAGACACTGAACGGAATATGATCGTTCAATATTGCAATTTTAATAGAATAAAAAATGGATTCGTTTTTTGCAGAACGTTTTAAAGGCTTCCAGTAATACTGATCAACACATTCCCAAAGTTTTAAAAAATCCTGATCATTCATATCAGAATAAGTGGACAGAGATAAACACGCTCTAAAAAGATATTCAGATAAAATAAATGGATCTTTTAGTGTTTCTGATTCAACTTTTATGAATTCATTCGCTAAAAGAAGATAAATAAATCCGCCAAGTGTTTGAATATCAGAGTCAATAGGTATAAATTTATGCTTAGAAATAAGCATGAATTCATTTTTACTTCTAAATTCTAAAACGGACTCGACCATCTTTTTTTCATCATTGGAATCCATCATTCGATTGTATTTACGTAAAAAATACCTCCAACCAAAATGGTTATAGGTTGTTGGGGTAGCGCAATTGAATAAGAGATCTAAAAGGGATTGAATTCCAAAGGGGTGAGAAAAAAATGCAAAGTTTTCTGCAGAAAGATCTGAATTTAAAAATTGTTTTAAAGGAATAGACAAAGAATTCAAACTTGTCAAATTTGGAAATTCTAAAGTGGGTTTATATTCATTAGTATCTTGATTAAAGTGAGATCCCACACAGTTTAAATCAATGGGTAAAGAATTTGTATTTAAAGCAAGTAAAGCAAAAGTAGAATATTCGTCGTGTACCCTTACACGATTTTTTATTGCTTTTGAAGATAGCAGATAAGAGCTCAAGATATCATTTTGATTTTTATCACGCGGAAAAAACTTTTGAATGTGAACAAAAGCAAGTTTAGGTATTTTTTGATATAAAAATTTAAGAAAAACGTCGCAAAGTGCACTGACAGATTCAATTCGAGAATTTGAAATCAAGATTCTTGTATCCAAATCATTGCCGGTGTTTGAGAAAAATTGTTGAAGATGAGACATTTCAGTAAACCATTCTTTAATTTGGTTTTCAGTATATAGATGACCAAAATAATGAATCGTTATAGCTTCTAGCGCATCTTTTCCAATAAGCGGAAGAACTGAGCTACCAATTAAATAAATTTCAAGAACGTGAAAGATTGAGTTTAGATTTGATTCTGTTAATTTATTTTGACTTGAAAGATGATCGATATGCTTAAAAAGTTCTTCAAGAGAAGTTGATATAGATATTTGAATGGATGAATTTTTGTTAATTTTAAGTGTGCTATCTAAGATGACTCTTTTTAAAGCTAAGATTTCTTGAATCTGTTTAATAACAGGTTTAAAAATGGTTGGATCATTTAAAGAAGGACAAAGAGGTAAGGACATATACGTTTCTGTAATCTTACCGTAAAAATCGCAGATGCCTTTTTGATAAAAATCATGGAGCCTTTGATCAGCTTCAGAGAATTGAAAAAAGAAAGGACAAGTGTTTTCATTCGAATGATTACTCAGAATAATATGAGAAGGATGATCGAGATCAGAATTTATTTGCAATGATTCTGTAAAAGGGATTAGAGGGGGTAAAAAATGAAGATTAAGAAAGGTCATGAAGTTTTCTCTTGGTTTTTGTCAATTTATACAGCCTTGTCATCAAGTTTTTAAGATAAGTAAGATAATGACGCCAACATAAAAGTAAAAGAAATTTTATATGTAAGTAGTGTACGGATGATGTATAAAATTACAGTGACGTAAAAAATTACAGGATAGATAGAAGGCTGAGAATCACAGGAAAGTAGGCGTAGCCCTATCCCAATAGTATTAAAAAAAATGTTGTTAATTGGCTGACTCGTAACCCGAAAACGATGTTATTTGAAAATGCGTGTAAATTTTTTTCAACACAAAGAGTGCAAAGATTACGGATACACAAAGAAAGGGCATGTTTATAAATAACTCACCTTACACAAGGAGCCTAAAAAGTTTGGATCCAAAAGAGCCAAGCATCTTGGCGTATGCCTGCCAGCCTTGTTTTTTATTGTTAGCATGAATTAGGTTAATGCCTGTGCCGAGATGCAGCTATTTTGACTCCAAGCTTTTTAGGCTCCTTGCGTAAGGTGAGTAAATAATATTATAATATTTCATTTTATATAAACATGCCCTTTCTTTGTGTCTCCGTGATCTTTGCACTCATTGTGTTGAAAAAAAAATTACACGCATTTTCAAATTTTTTTAACTTAATATCATTGTACGCATATCTGTCTAGTAATTTTATACATCACAGCGGACTTATTCTTCATTGGGAGTACCTATTTTGCATAATGAAAATTCCTCTAGAAGCTTTTCAGGGTCAAAATAACTTTCAGGAAAAATAGGGGGGATTGGATCAAAATTTGCATGGTTTTTGAAAATTGATATTCGAGTTTTTTTAAAAAAATAATCACCAATATCACTAAAGTGTTGAACGAAAAAGGGTTGATGATTCCTTTTTTCATATTCATTAAGTGAAGAAATCCATTTTTTACATAGAATTTCTTTAATTTCTGAATTAATTGGCGATGAACAAATGTTATGCACAAGGATCCATGAATGAGATATGTTTTTTTCATTTAGAATATATCGAGAAAAATCATCAAATTTGCTGCTAAAGTTTAACCAAAACTCTTTTACTTGTTCAGGATTAGAATGGATTAGTTGAAGTTCAATCATCATATTATATAATTCGTAGGGTGAATCATTGAACATTAGATCTAAAAATTTTTTTGCCCATAACATAAACTCAAGGCATTTTGGTCTTATTGGATTTAACCATTGGGTTTCAAAACCTTGTTTTATAAATCCTGCTAAAAAATTGATTTTTTTCCTATCGGGTGTTTTTTCAACAATGCTTCTTATTTTATCTAAAAAATTTTCAAACACATTTTGTTCTTCAATCGGATTTTGTTCAAATAATTGATACATTCTCGTTTTAAAATCATCTTTTTTCCATAAGAAAAATGAGTTCACGATGTATTTTAAAATACAAAGTGTTGAATTTGTGCAAATATTTTCATTAAAATTAATCATATCGCCTAGGCGATAAATATACTTGGTACGATCTTGAGGTTGAATTTGAAAGTGAAGAAAAAGTGATTTTAACACTATTTTTTCCACTTCAGTCCCATTTTTTTCAACAAAATCAATCATGGTTTGTTTGATAGTTTGATTTTTTTTAGAGTTAGATGTATCGAACCAAAAATAAAAATCCTCAGAGCGAGTTAATGTACGAGTAAAAATATGTATTAAAATTATACATTTACGATTAATGAAATCACCTGGGTACTCCTCGCAAATTAATTGTATCCAATTAAATAAAAGTTCTCTTCGATTTCTATTGAAAGGATTATTTACTGAAGTTTTTAAACCAGTCAAAGAGACGACTATTCTTTCAATAAGAACATTCACGATTGTATCAGAAATCGGGTGTTGGATTAGATTGTTACGTGTATGTGTCATCACATGCTTGAATTTAGAAGTGTAAAATTCTGTTGTTTTTGGATTTGAACAGAGTATTCGAGTAAGAAAATTTAAATACATGATTAACATTTGAGTAATAGCTAATCCTTGAATTTGAACAGGCAAAGTAATGATTAATTCATCTAAAAAAGGAAACATAATTTCAATGAAAGTGGAAAGAATTTTCTCATTGAAAGCTCTTAAAGTATGTTTAGTTAATTCGAAAAGAACATTGACCTTTCCATCATTCCCTTCGAATGAATCTAATTTCATAATCGCATTCAAAACACTTGGATAAATTTTTTGTAGATCGCAAAAAGAAATAAGGTAATTGGAGTTTTCGTATTCACTTGGCTTTATGTCTTTAATATATTTGATTAATATTTCTACCGCTCTTAGAGTACAATGAAAAGAAGCATCAAAAGAACAAAAGCTATTTATTAAAAATTCACGATCGTTCAAGTCAATCTTGGGATGCCCAGGATCTTCACACATATTTGACCAAATTTTAATCAAAAGGAGTTTTTTGGGTGCTTCTTTAAAAACATTATTTTGTTCTGCAAGGAGGATTAAATCTCGAATGTACATCCAGTGCTTGATCAAATAAGTTTTGTTGAAAGCCATTGGAGCGATACCGATATCATTCACATTAGTATAATT
>JAUXSJ010000198.1 GCA_030679615.1 Parachlamydiaceae bacterium
TTTTTAGAAAAAGAATGGTTATCTGAATATTTAACGGAAAATCTGCCTGAGAAAATTCAATTTAATGCTCAATATGATCAAAGAGATCCTTCTAAGGATCAATTAATAAATTTCAATCACATTGATCGTAAATTAATTCGAAAGTTTTTGACTGATTTAAATTACAGAAAATTGGACAAACGTACAATTGCACGTCGTCTTTCTTCGTTGCGTAGTTTTTTTAAATATTGTCAAATGCAGCAAATCATTGAAATTGATCCGACAGAAGAGTTAGATACCCCAAAATTAGATCGATCTTTACCAAACTCTCTTTCTTACGATCAAATTTGTCATTTTCTTAGTCAACCTGATGAGACGACCTATTTTGGTTTGCGTGACCGAACGATGATGGAACTTTTTTATAGCTCTGGATTGCGCATCAGTGAATTAATTGGATTGAATAAACAGGATTTAGATTTAAAAGCCTTTTTAGTCAAATTACATGGAAAAGGAAAAAAAGAACGAATCATTCCTATTACAAAAAATGCTGCTAAATGGCTTCAAACTTACTTAGATCACTTTGAAAGAGTTGAAAATTGCGATATAAAT
Source organism: Parachlamydiaceae bacterium (assembly GCA_030679615.1). GTDB lineage: Bacteria > Chlamydiota > Chlamydiia > Chlamydiales > Parachlamydiaceae > JAUXSJ01. The sequence continues at coordinate 589 of JAUXSJ010000198.1, forward strand.
AAGCAAAACCATCCAGTTTTTTTGAATAAATATGGAACAAGGATAACGGCGAGATCGGTGAATCGCCTTTTTGAATTTTATTTGAAGGAAAGTGGTTTATCAGGAAAGATTACACCACATACTTTTAGGCATACCATGGCCACTCATTTACTCGAGAATGGGATGGATTTAAACAGCATTCGTTTAATTTTGGGTCACAGCGCCTTGTCAACAACAACTATTTATACTGAAGTTTCTACTAAACTTAAAAAAAAGGTTTATGATGAAACTCATCCAAGGGCTTAATTTATAGTCGAATAAATTTAAAATTTCAGTTTTGGAAGTTACTTGAAGGTATTCAGGCCGTCCCGGCCTGATGTTAATGATAGCCTAAACTAGAATCAAGCCGTCTTGTCCTAGGCGAGTGTGGCCTCTATTGGTTGGAAAGTGAAACTCATGTTTATCTGAAGGTAAAAATCAGGCTGTCTCGGCCTGAATCTATTTTGGCTATGAGGCCGGGACGGCCTGAATACCTTCGGTAGACCTTCGCTGCTTTGAAATACCGATCCGTTGGGCCTGAAGAAGGTATTCAGGCCGTCCCGGCCTGATAAGTCAAATAGATTCAGGCCGAGACTAGGCTGGTTAATCTGGGCGGTTTTTTTGTTCAAATCCCCCTATATAGTCGATTAAATCAGTGACTATCATCAAAAGAGCCTTATAATGTCTATATCGGGCTATGAATGGACCGGATTCTCTTTTTTCTTAATTTTGGGTCATAGTCCCTTGTCAACAACAACTATTTATACTGAAGTTCTACAAAACTTAAAAAAAGGTCTATGACGCAATTCATCCAAGAGCTTAAGGCTGTGAAAAAAACATTGCTTTATCATGATTTTTGGGTTATCCATAAAAATATATTATTTATTATAGAGTTTTCAATTTTTGAACTAACTAAAAACATTTATTACAGAGTAAACATGTTTAAACTTAAATTTTTAATTAAGAGTTTTTTATTTTTATTAATATTAACAATACCGTTTAAAAATTTTTGTTTCTCAGAGGATAAGGATAAGATTTTTTTAACAACTATCCCAAAGAGTGGGACTCATTTAATGATTAAGTTATTTGTCATCATGACTGAAAAAAATCCTTCTAATATTCCTGGTCTAATGGATTACAGTCAATTTTTCAGATTTTACAAAGAACCACAAAGTTATCAAAAAATGTTTCCGTTAATGACCAAACTAATAAATTATAGCTATGAAAATAAAATGTTCCCTGTTGTACACACGAATTTTGCAGAACCCATTTTAGAATATTTTTTAGAATCAAAACAGAAATTTAAAAAATTTATCATGATCAGAGATCTAAGAGATGTCATTATTAGTGCGGTATTTTATCAGCATGACATCATTGAACAACATATTGGACCCTCTACCATCGAAGAAAAGATAACTTATTTGTTAACTTTGAAAAATAGTGATCAAGATAGATATATCATTATTACTCGTAAGTATGCTCAAAAAGCATTGAAATTAATGGAAGATGATTCATTTTTTGTTTGTCGATTTGAAGATTTGGTAGGAGAAAAAGGTGGGGGAGATAAAGAATTGCAAGCTAAGACAATTGTAGATATTGCGAATCATTTAAAATATCCTCTCGATGATGAACAATTAGAAAAAATTATCGATGAATTGTTTGGAAATGAAACGGGTCCTAAAATTTCGGTGACGTTTAAAGATGGACAAATAGGAAAATGGAGAAATTATTTTACGGAAGAGCATAACAGGATTTTCAAAGAAAGAATGGGGGAATTGCAATTAAAGCTTGGTTATACTTTAGATTAACGGTATTCATCAACAACTTATGGCGCAAAAAAAAATACAGGATGCGCATGCCTGTCCATCCGGTAATTTTATGCGTCATCGGTTGTTAGATCCATTGCTTTTTTGGATTTGACAAGGTTAACAGAGTTATAATAACTGTTATTAATCATTAGTTCTTTTATTGTCGTATTGTTTTGCAAAGCATTCTTTAATTTTTTTCTACCTTCACTCGTGATGTCCTCATTGCCCAATAAATCTATGATTTCTAAACTTGCATTATGTTTAATGATATAAATGATTAAATCGAGATGACTATCATTAAGTTGATTATTATTGAGAGATAAATTTTTTAACGTGCTATTTTCAGAAATCAATTCAGCCCATCGTAATAAGCCATCATTTGTATAATTTTTCATTCTTACACCATCTATTATAAGAGTTTCAATTCCAGTTGTTTTAATACTCCTACATAATTCTTCCATTGCTATTTCTGAAAAAGGAGTGTTTAAGGTAATTGTTTTTAATCGAGGATGATTTTGAATGAAATCAGAAATTAATTTGACTCCTTCATCATCAAATTGATGGTTTTCAAAGCGAAACTCTTCTAGTTCTGGAAGTGTTTGGAATAAAGTGATTAATTGTGCAATTCCGTCTTTTGTCAGTCCATTTTGATTAGGAGCTTGTTTAACATTGTTGTTTTTATAAGGAATTTCAGAATCAAATACAATCGCTTTTAATTTTTTTTCTTTTAAGTTGGAAATAATGAGTGGAGTATCTGAATCCTCTACTTCACGTAAACAAAGAGCTTCAATTTTAGATCCGAATATTTCACAAATTCTAAGAATATCTTTTATATGACTACTTTCAAAATGATTAAAATTAAATACAAGCTCGTTTATATGAGAAAATAATGTAAAATCTTTAAGGCCATCTTTGATTGATTCACATTCAATCTCAGGGTACTCATTTTGCCAAGGACGTAATTTAAGGTTAAAATATTTTTCAATCGGTGAATAAAGGTGGTAAGAAATGATAGGATAATTAAATTGAAAATAATTTAATAATTTCCCCCCAAATTTGTTTAAA
>JAUXSJ010000195.1 GCA_030679615.1 Parachlamydiaceae bacterium
CCGTCTCTCCGTCTCTGCGTTAAAACGATAAACGTATTTACAAATAAATTACTTCGAAGTTAAGCGTCCTTTTTCTTTTCCATTATTAAGTTGCTCTACTTCACGGTTATGTACATACAACATAATTGGAGAAGCAATAAATAATGAAGAGAATGTTCCGACTAATACTCCCACAGTCATGACAAGTGAGAATGCGAAAATGGAATGTCCTCCCAAGATCACAAGTGCTAATAACACAAGCAACGTCGTTCCTGATGTCATGATTGTTCGACTTAAAGTGACGTTCAATGCATGATTAATCACATCACGGAAACTTAAGCGACGTAAAACTCGACTATCTTCTCGTATTCTATCAAATACAATAATCGTATCGTTTAAGGAGTAACCAATGATGGTCATAATGGCACCAATTACTTGTAAATCAATTTGAACTGCAAATCCAATCCAATGGAAGAAAGCTAAAATTCCTAAGGTAATGATGACATCATGAACTAAACCTGCAACAGCTCCTACAGCATATTTGAATTCAAAACGGAAGGTAATGTAAATCAAAATGCATATTAAAGCAGCGGCTAAGCCAATTAAGGCATTATTTCTCATGGCATCAGAGAACTGACCACTCATGATCGTCCAGTTCTTTTGTAATGTTGCCATTTGAGTCGGTTGTATTTCTAATCCATTATTTTGCAATGTATCAACAAGCCAATTCAAACGAGGATCTCTTTGGTATTCATACGAATACTGATCTTCAGCGTTCACTTCAGGCATTTGATAAAAAGGGTGCCCTTTTTCATCCATGCTTGTTCCCAATTGAATTCTCAATTGATTTGGACGACTTAATTCACGCACTTCAAAATCTTGTCTAGAAGCTCCTTTTTCTAAAAGAGCATTCATTGTGTCTACACGGTAATTCACTTGACCTGGTTTCTCTGCTAAATCTACAGTAAGAGAATAGCCCCCTGTGAAATCCATTCCAAAAATTGTTTTTCGTTCTTGGAGCATAAAGAATGTTCCCAACAACATAATCGTCATTGAAACAATAAAGGCTATTTTTGTTTTGCTTAAGAAATCAAAGTTAGTTTGATTCAAAAACTGAGCCATTTTCAATTCTTTATTCTTTGGATTTCTTACCCATCCAGCAAAGAAATATCTCGTTAAGAAGAGAGATGTGAACATCGAAGAAATGATACCAATGATCAATGTTACGGCAAATCCTTTAATTGGACCTGAATCAAATTGAATCAAAATGACTGATGCAATAATCGTCGTAATATTTGAATCGATAATCGCGCTAAATGCTTTTTTATAACCTGCTTGAATTGCTGAACTAATTCTACCAGAGATTTTAAATTCTTCTCTGATTCTTTCAAACACAAGCACATTAGCATCCACTGCCATACCAATGGTCAATACTATCCCTGCAATTCCTGGTAAAGTTAGTGCTGCACCTAAATTCTGTAGAACACCCCACATAATGAAGATATTCAAAAGAACTGCGCAGGACGCCACAATACCTGCTAATCGATAATAGCAAACCATAGCTGCAACAACAGCAACAAGAGCGACTAAAGCGGCAAAGATTCCTTTTGATCTTTCTTCCTGACCCAATTCAGGACTAACGTTTTGCTCAGAAAGAATACGCGGAGTAAAGCTCAATGATCCAGCTTTTAAATCTGCTGCTAATTGAGAAATTTCACGTTGAGAGAACCGACCACTAATCGTTCCGCCATCTTTCAATGCAGCATTAAGTGTTGGATGAGTGATCACAGTGCCATTTAAAATCACAGCCATTCTCCAACCCTTACCAGCTGAATAATTTTCTTTTGGAGTTCCTACAATTTTATCTTCTGCGAATTGAGAAGTCCAAGTATATAAATCATCACGTGGATTGCCAGACCCTCTATTTCCTTGAGCTGAACTTTTTACACCAAAAGATAAAATGTTTCCTTGTGTAGTATCATAACCCGCGTTGATATTTTCTAGATTAGATCCTTCTAAAGCAAAATTATGGAAAACAACGAGTAAAGGATGATTTTGTCCATCCCAATCTGCAGTTCCATTACCTTTTAAAACTGCAACTGAAGAAATTTCATCATTAAAACTAGAACTGGATGAACTATCTTTTGGATTAGCTAGACGTAGTCCATGATCATAAAGCAATTTTGCTTGATCACTTTTAGGAATAAATATTCCAGAGATATCTTCATCTCCACCTAAATGTTTCCATGCAATTTCATTAATGCTTTGTGAGTCTTTACGGTTAGTAACAACAGCTTCATTCCATACATCTTGTAAAAATTGATTTACAGTTGCTGACAAAGTTGATTGACGGCCACTGAATTTTTCATTCACAATGTGAAAATACATTGCAGAAGCTTTGATTAAATCTGCGGCAGAAAGATTCTGTGAACCTGGAAAATCTAATAAAATAGTCGAACCTTCTATTCTAATCGTGCGCTCTGCAACACCCATTTTATTAATACGATTGTAAAGCTCATTGACAGCTTGGTTTAAATCTTCTGGGTTGGTCACAGGGCGATTATTTTGATCAAATAAAGCGATACGAACTGTTTTACCGCCAGAAAGATCAAGTCCCCATTTTAAGACTTTACTATCATCACCATGAAAATACTTAAATGTACTTAACTTGAAATTCTCCCAGAATACATTCTTCGTTGGAGCCGGAACTGTATAGTGGTTAGTCACATTTAAATCGATTTGTGCCAATTGATAAGCTTCTTTTGCTTTTAATAAATCTTCTTGAATTCGCCCTTCAATCGCATTAGTCGCCAATATACGTTGTTCAACATCAGAAAAATCAAGGACTGCAAAACGCTTGCTGCCTTTTACACTAAAATTCTCACGTGTTGCCTGTATTAACGCACCGTAATAATCATTGAATTCAAAAATATAATCATGACTAAATTCAGCAGGTAAATCAAATGAAGCTCCAGAATAACCAATAAAGCCCATTTGTTTTAAAAGTTGATTTAATGCATTAAAATCTTTTACAAAAGCTCTTCCTTCTGGAGAGTCAGGAGCATCTTTGTAATTTTGAAGAATCACATCCATTCCTTTAGCAATCACATATATCGATTGGTTATGGAAACCTGAAGGCGGTTCTGATGAATACACTGCAGGAGCGTAAACAACTAAACCTAATTTCTGATCTTCAATAGATGCTTTTTTGTAATCATCATAGGTACGAACAGGATAAGAATCCCGGATTAAATCTGTATACTCTGGCGCCCAGGATAAAAGAATTTGATCTGTAATTTGCTGCGCTTTTTTTTGCGCTACAAAAGGAAGATTCAAAACTAAAAAGCTTTGACTGTTCGTTAAAATATCTAATTGAATGACAAATGTCTCATCACTTGGTTTAAAAGTTTCATCAGTAACATTTGAAAGACGAGCAATTTCATTAATCAAAAATTGATTTGACTTTTCCTTCAAATTTGCTGCTAATTCAGTGCCATTTGATTGAGAATTATTTAAATGAACGCCTTCGTACAATATTAATGCAATTTGACTTGAATCCCAGTGAATATTAAATCCTTTGATAAACGGATTGAATCCATCAAGTTCAATTTTTTGAACCGGCATTTCCTCTTGAGTTTGAGACAACAATTCAAGGATCTGGTTTTCATTTAAAGGTTTATGGCCACTCAAAAAAACTGTACGATTATTTTTTAAGATTTTCAAAGCTTCTTCTGTCAAATTAGCTTGATAATTGTAAATAGCTAATTCTTGTTCTTGAGAAGAATCCAATCCTCTTTCTTCAGATTGTTTTTGCCGTAATTTATTTCTTTTCTCTTGAGAGTTTTTATTTAACGCTTCAAGTTTCAAAATAAATTTATCAAAATTAGCTTCAGAATCCTTTGAATCAAACTGAGAAAAACTGGAAAAATATCTTTTACTAATTGGATTCTGTGGTCCAAATACATTATTAACGTCTACTATGCCTTGAGCCAAATCGACAGCTAAATCGTCATATATAGACTCTTTTGCTAGGCTAGCAACAGCTGACATTTGTAATGCTGTCTTGCTTGGTCCTGCTATAGAAAGTGCCAATTGAGCTGCTCGATCATTCACTAACTCTCTATATCCTTGAGCAATATTTTTATCTTGATCAAATTTTGGAGTAAATTGAAATAATTGATTGACTTCGTCAGAACTAATTTCTAATGAAACATTGCGCTGAACTAAAACATGCGATGGATCTAAAGAACTTGTGTCTGGACTTAATTCAAGCTGAGCAGGAAAAAATGGTATGAGCTCACCTGCTTTAGGAAGAAATCGTTTAAATAACGTTGCATCTTGGTCATTTTTAAATGAAAGATCAATCAGACCCCTGTTTGAAGGAACCATATCAATCGATAAGGGTTTAACCCCAAGCAACTGACAAAATGATGCAAGCCAATCTTTTGCATCCACTTCAAGTTGATTCACTCTTTCCGTAATTCCCTCTGCGATTTCAGTAGAACGATGGGAATCGATGGGGGATTTTAGAGGTTTAGAGTAAAAAAACAGGGTTGGTAAAATATTGTAAAGAGTGATCGCTAAAACAGCTATGATTAAATATAACTGCCATCGTTTCTGTTTTTCCATCATTTTGATTTTTCCTTTTATGGATTCATCGTTTTTTAACTTCCTTAAAGAGAAGTTGGTTTGGTAGGAAGGGGATAAAGGAGGAAGAATAACAAATTATTGTGCATTCTGTCCAGTAATAATTTCTATAAAGAAAAATCGTAATTGCTTAATCACTCACCAACTTCTTATAAACAAAATTTTAACGCAAAAAAGAAAGTGACACAGAGAGGGGAATTTTAGACGAAGAGGGTTATATTAATCACTAAACTCTTCATCTAAAATTCCCCTCTCTGCTCCTCTGAGGTAAAAAAAAATTTTACAACAAATTGATGAGCGACTGAACATTTACTAAAAATCTATTATCCTAGGGTCTAGGATAATAGATTTTATTGAATTACGCAGAAGTAGACGCAGCTGTTCCAGCTTCGTTTCCACCATCTGTGTGATTAGTAGGAGTAGCAGTTAAAGCAACAAACTGTCTGTTCAATGCATTTGCTGCAATAATCCAGACCACAATAATCACCAACAAAATAACACCAATATATGGAGTAATTGTTGCTAACGTACCAAATGTGAGTAGACCCATTTGAATAATTGATCCACCAGATTTTCCTAATCTTGCGCCTACAACGTCAACAGCCGCTTTACCTTTAACTTTTAAATCATCTGATAAAGGAATATAGGCCATCTCTTTTGTCGGATCAAACAGAGAGTATTTAGCTGATTTACTCATAATGTTTTGAGCTGCTCCAAATAGCACAGCTAAAAATAACGGTGTTGTTCCGATTGCAGCAATGTACCCTGCAACATGCTCATTAAAAATAATGAATGTGAAGAAGGCTACACCTGTGATCAAAAGAACAACCGGAGTTACCTTAGCAGCAAATCCCCATCCTTTTAATCGAATGACATTACCACCAACAAATAACATCATGAAAATAGTCACTACACCTGTCCAGAAAGAGAAGTTCCCCATGAACGCACTGTAATCATTTTCATTTGGATATTGTAGTTTTAATTGGCTTTTCCAAGTTACTTCTACGAGGTTAATTGAAATACCATATGCAATAACAAGAGCAGCTAAGCAAAGGATATATTTAGAAGTAAAAATAAATTTAAAACTTTCAACCATAGAAAGTTTAACTTTTTTCTTTTTACCTGGTGCACGTTCTTGATTTGCATCGTAAAAACGAGGATCTGTCAAAATATTACGATTAATCCAAAAATAAACTGCCATAATAGCTATCCCTGCAACCACGACCATTCCCATTAAATAATTTAATGAAATCTGCCATGCATCTACACCTGCTGGGATAAATCTTCTAATATCTGAAGCATAAATAATTGCTTGACCTGAAGCTAATAGAGCAATGTTTGCTCCCAATCCAAATAAACTATAAAAACGTTTAGCTTCAGAAACACGTGTAATTTGGTTAGCAAATTGCCAAAATAATAAAGAAAGAACGACGCTTCCCCATAGCTCAGCAAGAATGTAAAACACAGAGTACATCCAATTATGATAAGCAGCTGCTAGTCCTGCCCATCCAGTTGGAAGAAAATTCTTTAAAGCTTCTGCTGACTCAGTTGGCAATAAAAATTCTCTTGCTGGGTAAAAAACAAAAGCAAAGAGACCAAAAAACACAATAAACGGAATAATTGTTACATAAAATAGACTTTCACGACTTAATATGTTACTCAGTTTAGCATATATTAACATAAAAAGAATCGCAGCTGGAACAACTCCGAATGTTTTTAAAAAAGGTATCGCCTCAGCCCCTGCTGCTGTCACGACTAATGTATCTTTGGTATCTCTCAGAATAGTATAATTGAAAGAAATAAAGAAAAACATGAGAAGCATAGGAACAATTTTTTTTAACTCGTACACATGCACTGGCCAAAAAAACGATCTCCATTTACCAAATTCTTGTTTGGTATTTTGCGACATATAAAAACCTCAAATTTGTTTTAAGAGTAAATTGAGAGAATCTACGTTTAGATCTCTTACAATTTCTCAAAAGTTTGCTAATTAATTTGTCATCATTCTTAAAAAAAACATTTCAAGAAACTAAAGTATTCAAAAGTATTAACTAAAAATCAAGAAAAAAGAAATGATGAGGATCATTCAATTAAAAACTTAATTCAACATCAAAGAATCATTTAACTTGACTTTCAGCTCTTGGCGACTAAAATACAATTACATTTTTACAACACCATGATTAATAAACTTCCAATAGATGACTTGTTTCAGTCGACGGAGCGAAACTTCAATGCATTTTACAGTCCAAGACCATGAAGATACCATTTGGGTTTATCCGAAACAAGATGCAGAACTAAAAGAAAGCATCATTAAGGAATTTAAAATTCATCCGGTGATTGCTCAGATTCTTATTTCTCGTGGATTTAAATCGTTTAAACAAATACATGATTATCTATACGCAAAATTACCTGATTTGTACGATCCGCTCTTAATGGCCGAAATGCCTCAAGCAGTGGAAAGGGTTTGTCAAGCAATTCAAAATAAAGAAAATATTTTAATTTATGGCGATAACGATGTAGATGGAATGACCGGAACAACTTTGCTTACAGAATTTCTGCAAGATTTAGGAGCAAACGTATTTTTTTATATTTCTAATCGTGGAGCTTTACGTCAGAGCTTAATTGTAGAGGCTCTTGAATATGCTTTAATTAATGAGTGTAAGCTTTTAATCACTGTTGACTGTGGAATCACTGCTGCTGCTGAAATAGCAAAAGTGGTTGAGAAAAACGTCGATGTCATTATTACAGATCACCATGAACCTACAGATAAGATTCCTCATTGCATTGCTACTTTAAATCCAAAGCTTGTTAATAATCCATATCCTAATCGTGATTTAACTGGTGTTGGAGTTGCTTTTAAGCTAGCCCATGGAATCACAAACCGTATGACATCTGAAGGAAAAATCCCACCAAAGAAAATTGATTTAAAACGATATTTAGATTTGGTTGCTTTAGGAACTATTTCAGACATGGGATCTTTAGTAGAAACTGAAAATAGAATTTTAGTAAGATATGGTTTAAGACAACTAAGAAAAGGAAAAAGAATGGGATTATCCAAGCTTTTTTCTATTTGCGATATCGACGTTAACGATTTATCAACTTATACCATTGCTTCAAAAATAGCTCCTCGCTTGAATAGTTTAGGTCGCATTGATGACCCTCGAAAAGGGGTACAAATGCTTTTAGTGAAAAATGCAGATTTAGCTGAAAAAATGGCATTAGAACTTGATTTAAATAATATTGAAAGACAAAAAATTGAAAGAACGATGTCTTTAGATGTAGATTCCACTATTGAGAAACGACCAGAAATTTTATCAAATAAAGCCATTGTTCTCGCATCCGATAAATGGCATCCAGGTGTCATCGCAATTATTGCTACTCGAATTTCAAAACAATATAATCGACCCACTGCAATGATTGCTATTGAGAATGGTATTGGAAAAGGTTCGGTTCGTTCGATTCGAGAATTCCCTCTTTTACCTACATTAAAAGAGTGTGGTGACTTATTAATTAATTTTGGTGGTCATGACTTTGCAGCAGGATTGACGTTAAAACAAGAGCATGTCGAATCATTTAAACATCGATTTACACAATCAGCAAACGAGAAGCTCTTAGAAAATGATGTTATGAGCAAATTATTGTTAGATGCAGAAATACAATTTTGTGAGCTAACATTTGATTTTATGGAATCGGCTCGTTTACTCGAACCATATGGAAACGAAAATGCCCAGCCAATATTATATTGTGATGCCATTCAGACGCGCCCAGCAAAAGTTGTAGGAAAGGCAAATTTAAAATTTTATATTGAACACAATGGACGAGCACTTGAAGGAATTGCTTTAGGCAAAGCACATATGTCTCATCTTTTTAAGAAAAAAAGTTTAAAATTAAGATTAGCTTTTACACCTCAAATCAATAAATCAAGCATTCAGTTGCTTATCCGTGGCGTTAAATTATTGGATGAGGACGCAAGCCTCAGTGACGCATAGAATTACAGAATAGAGACAGCAGAGACTTCAGAGACTTCAGAGACTTCAGAGAC
>JAUXSJ010000202.1 GCA_030679615.1 Parachlamydiaceae bacterium
TTTTTACTATACTTAGACCAAGGAAAAGAATGTGTTAATGTTTTAAAACTCATTGGCATTCCTTAAGGATTTTATTCTTAAATATGTTCTGAAAGACGAGTTAATGAAAGAACTGTACTTGTAATTCTATCAATCGCTTCTTTGATTTCTGTTTCTGTTGTAAATCGTGAAAGGCTAAAAGAAATGGCGCTATGGGCTAGCATTTCATTCATTCCTGTTGCAACTAGCATCAAACCAAGTTGCTGAAAATTTCCTCCTCCAATGCTTGCATAGACTCCTCGTCGATTTAATGCAAAAAGAAGTGCTTCATTTGCAATGCCAGGAAATACAATTGTTGAACAATGCGGTAGACGTTCTATTTCTTTAAAGCAAATTTGAGCCGAAGGAATAATTTGTAAAATTCCATTTTCGAATTGTGTTCTTAAACGTGCTGCTTCCATGCAAAAAAAATCGCAATGTTCAGAGGCTTCTTGAACTGCTACGGCTAAACCTGCTAGTGAAGCGACGTTTAATCCACCTGCTCGCATTCCGCCTTGATCAGCACTTCCATAAATAAAAGGGGAGCATTTGACTCCTTTTTTTATGTAAAGTATTCCTGATCCACGTGGAGCATGCAATTGTTCTCCGTTAAAAGTTAAAAAATCAGGATCAATTTCTTTTAAGTCAATGTATAGCTTCCCTAAAACATGCGTTGCATCGACATGAAGCTTTACTCCGCGTTGACGACAAAGCTCCGCAATTTCTTTCAAGGGCTGAATGACACCGGTTAATCCATTACCCCAAGAAAGAGATAAAAGAGCTGTTCGAGGAGAAAGGCGACCAATTAAAGCTTGAGGGGTAATGATGCCATGTGAGTCGACTTCAATCATTTTTCCGACGCATCCATGCATTTCTAATTGACCAATTGATAAAATAGAAGCTGCTTCATCCATATTGCCAGATAAAAAATGATTTTTCCCTGTCGAAAGAGTGATATCTTTATAAACAGATGAAATCACATGATTAATCGCTTCAGTTCCAGATGAGGTCAGAACAAGCTGATCTTCTTCATCAGCACCTAAAAATTGATAAAGCGTTTTAAAAGAGTCAGTCAGTAAAGGATATAACTCTTGCCCTTTTTGGTGAGGTGAAGACGGTAATCCCCAATACGTTGTCCAGTAAGGGATCATCGCGCTGACTGCTTTTTCAGAAGGACGAGTTGTTGTGCTGTTATCTAAATAAATAGGTGATGTCATGATAAAATAAAAAAATTGTAAATAATTATAAATTATAAGTATTTACAACTAAAAAAGCAAAATAAGTTTATTTAATGTTTTGTTGTCAATTTAACAAAATGGTCCTCTTCATATTCATAAATAACCGGCACACCTGTAGCTAGTTCTAATTTAACCACTTCATCTGGCGTTAAAGAATCTAACATCATCATAATCGATCGAAGAGAATTTCCATGAGCCGCAATAAAGACATTTTTACCAGATTTTAAGTACGGAAGTATGATATTTTTAAAATAAGGAAGAGTTCTATCTGCTGTCATTTTAAGGCTTTCTCCGTTAGGTGGGGGAATATCAAAACTTCTTCTCCAAATTTGAATTTGTTCAGCACCATATAAATCGGCGAGTTCTTTTTTATTTCTTCCTTGTAAATCACCGTACATTCTTTCATTTAATTCCCATGCCGCATAAACGGGAATAGTATCTTTTTTAGTTTCTTCGCTATGGATGAGACTCCAATGCTCAAGCTCTTCATCTCTTTCATGTAAAATGACTGGTACTTTACCTGAAACATGACCGTTCATGGCAAGCATAGCAGTCATCTGTGCGCGTATTAAAGAGGATGTGAAAATGATGTCTATGGGCTCATTTTGAATGAGCTTTCCAGCTAAAAGAGCTTCTTCGACACCCTTTGAAGATAAAGGAACATCTACCCAGCCTGTGAATAAATTTAGTGAATTCCATGTAGATTGTCCGTGGCGCAATAAAATAAGTTTAACTGACATTTTTTTTCCTGATTAAATATTGCTATGTGTCAGGTTACTTAATATCTAATGTGGTATTTTAACGCAGAGACAGGGAGACGGAGAGATGCGGAGAAAATTTATTTGGAATCATTTGTGTCAGGCTTGTGATTTGTTATTTAAGTTTTATTTCAAATTGTAAATCGCATGTCTCCAAATAACAAAAATTTTCTCTGCGTCTCTCCGTCTCCCTGTCTCTGCATCAAAATGCCACAATAGATATCAAGTAACCTGAAGAATTAAAGTATAGCATCATACAAGCATCTGACTTTTTTGTTTTCAAGAAAAAACTAAAAGCCTATAAACGACTATTTAAAAAAGATTAATGGATTAAAAGGAAAAATAATGGAAACGACTGTATCTATGTGGAATGAAGTAAAAACTTACGAAGATATTCGATATGAAAAAACAGAAGATGGAATTGCTAAAATTACGATTAATCGACCTGAAGTAAGAAATGCTTTTAGACCGGAAACAATTCTTGAATTACAAAATGCTTTTGAAATGGCGCGAAATGATCCATCCATTGGAGTCATTATTTTTACGGGAGAAGGTCCTCTTGCTTTTTGTTCTGGTGGCGATCAACGTATACGTGGTGATGAAGGATATGTAGGAAAGGATGGAATTCCTCGCTTAAACGTTCTCGATCTTCAAAAGCAGATTCGTTCTTTGCCAAAACCTATCATCGCAATGGTTGCAGGATATGCGATAGGTGGCGGTCATGTATTACATATTGTGTGCGATTTAACAATTGCTGCAGATAATGCACGTTTTGGACAAACAGGTCCAAAAGTAGGGTCTTTTGATGGGGGATTAGGAAGTAGTTATTTAGCTCGGATTGTAGGTCAGAAAAAAGCTAGGGAAATTTGGTTTTTATGCCGTCAGTACAATGCACAAGAAGCTTTGGAAATGGGGTTAGTGAATTGCGTGGTTCCATTAGATCAATTAGAAGAAGAAACACTGAAGTGGTGCCGTGAAATATTAAAACATTCTCCTTTAGCTTTACGTTGCTTAAAAGCCTCTCTAAACGCTGATTGCGATGGTCAGATGGGTTTACTTGATTTAGCAGGCAATGCGACTTTGCTTTACTACATGAGTGAAGAGGCAAAAGAAGGAAAAAATGCTTATTTAGAAAAAAGAAAGCCAGATTTTTCTCAATTTCCAAGACTTCCTTAAATCTTATAAATTGTTAACCACTGAGATCACAGAGGGAGTAAATGAAGGTTGTCAGGCCTTCCCGGCCTGATTCAGGCCAGGAGAGTGTGGCCTCTTTTGGTTGGAAAATAGAATGTGATACCTCAAGGTAATCAGGCCGTCCCGGCCTGATGTTAATGATAGCTTAAACTAGAATCATGCCGTCTCGACCTGAATCTATTTTGGCTATCAGGCCGGGACGGCCTGACTACCTTAAGTGCTCTCTGATCTCAGTGGTTAAATGTGAAATCTGTAAATATAGGTGAAAAAATGACAAATCGATTGAATTCATCTGCACTTATCATCAAAAAAAATTCATTAAAAGCGTGGATTTTAGCAACAAGACCAAAAACTCTTCCTGTTTCTTTTGTTCCTGTTCTTATTGGAGTTGTATTTTCAAGTCATATTGTGGATAGCTTAAATTTGTTTTTAGCTATTTGTACGTTATTATGTTCTTTATGCATTCAAATTGGCACCAATTTGATCAATGATGCTTTGGATTTTAAAAAAGGTGCAGATAATCATAATCGATTAGGTCCTTTGAGAATGACTCAAAATGGTTTACTATCTTACAAAGAAGTGCTCATGGGTGGTTTTCTTTCCTTCTCGCTGGCATTATTGTGTGGAATTCCTTTAATCCTTGCAGGAGGGTGGCCTTTAGCAATCATTTTGATGGTTTCTATTTTTTGTGGATACCTTTATACAGGCGGACCATATCCTTTAGCTTATATTGGAGTGAGTGATTGCTTTATTTTGATTTTTTTTGGTTGGGTAAGTACCTGTGCGACATATTATCTTCAAACGGGAACAATATCTCTCTCAATTTTTATAGCAAGCACACAAATAGGCTTGTTGGCCATGGTACCTCATGCAATCAATAATTTGCGAGATCACGCCTCGGATAAACTTGCAAAAAAAAATTCATTAGCAGTCAGATTTGGTCCTCAATTTGCCCGTTGGGAAATAACGATACTTGCATTTGTTCCTTTTTTAATTGGAATGTATTGGCTTTCCCAAGGTAGTTTATGGATGACATTTCTTCCTTTTATTTCTCTTATTCCAATTGTTAAAAACGTAAAAAATATTTGGTTGACAGAACCAGGCACTAAATATAATCAATTTTTAGCGACAAGCGCTCTATGTCAACTGTTGTTTGGTGTGTTGTTGGCTTTAGGAAGTTTATTATGAAAAAGGTCGATTGGGAAAATTCTAATTCGAATGTTTTATGCAATCCTACTTATCAAGCAAATGAAAAAAAACTTTTTTATACTATTTTGAATGCCTCTGATCACTTACCCGGACATGTTTGGTTATCAACTTCTGGCTCAACCTCACAAAAATGGGTAGGGTTATCCAAACAAGCCATCTTGTCTTCTGCTTCAGCTGTAAATCAGCATTTAGAAAGTGATTCAACAGATAGATGGATTCAAGCCTTACCAAATTTTCATATAGGTGGATTGAGCATTAAGGCACGAGCTTATTTAAGTGGTGCTGAGGTTTATTGTTATCAAGGAAAATGGGACCCACAATCCTTTTATTTAATGCTTCAAGAACAGCAAGGAACGTTGACGACATTAGTTCCAACTCAACTTTATGATCTAGTTAATTTAAATCTTAATGCCCCATCACATCTACGTGCAGTAGTGATTGGTGGTGGATCGCTTTCACAAGAATTATATCAAAGAGCAATTAGTTTAAAATGGCCTATTTTGCCTAGTTATGGAATGACAGAATGTGCTTCGCAAGTGGCTACAGCATCTTTAATGGATTTATTTAAACACGAATTGCCAGAGATGAAAATTTTATCCCATTTAGAGGTTTGCGAGCAAAATGGATGTTTAGCTATTGGGGGAACGTCTCTTTTATCGTGTTATGCTTTTTTAAAGAATGAGCAAGTAGTCTTTAAGGATCCAAAAAATGAAGGATGGTTTTTGAGTGAGGATAGGGGAATTGTATCTAATCGTTGCCTTAAAATTCATGGAAGAATCGATACGATGGTAAAAATTGGAGGGGAGAGTGTAGATGTGGCCAAGCTAGAAACATTGTGGCAAACAATCGTTCATACTCACGCTAACGCTCCTGAGTCAGTTATTATAGCAATTCCAAATACTAGACTTGGTCATGTTATTCATTTGGCGTATGTAGATGATGTTGATGAAAAGTACTTACAAGAGTTAATAGAAAAGTATCAGCAAGCTGTACTTCCTTTTGAAAAAATTCGTAAAATTAATCATTTGCCATATCTTCCTCGTTCTCCATTAGGTAAAATATTGAAAAAAGAATTATTGAGTATGTTGCAAGCGGAATGAATTTTCTGTAGTGACTTAGACAAAACCGTTTTTATCCACACTTCAGTGCTTCGACAAGTCGAAGCTGGGAAAGCTGTGACAAGTCACATCACTCCAAATTTTAGTTATATTTTGAATAAACAAGATTTAGGATATATGTGGAGTGCTGTGACTTGTCACAGCTTTCTCAAGCTTCGACTTTTCGAAGCGCTGGAGTGTGGATGGAACAATTTTGTCTGAGGTCGTTGTTTTAGAAGTAAGATTAAATAGGAATCACAAAGTTATGCAAACAGATTCAAGTTTACATTCACATATACTACAAAAACTAATACAGGCCACAAACCATTGGGATGGGATTGATTACAATTGTTTACCAATGCAAGAATTGAATGTTGTCACTAAGTTAATTATTCAGATTGCATCTAAAGCAATAGCTCGAGAACAGCCACAAAATATGACTCGAGATGAGCCTGATGATCTTTATTTAACTAAAGTCGCGACATATATTGCCTCACGTAAAGATAGAAGGCTAAGGCTTTTTTTTAAACATCATTTTCCTTTTTCTCAAGTTGCTGAGGATTTAGCGGAAGAAGCCTTAACGATTAATTCTTTAGATGAACCTGGACAAGTTTTAAATTATATGCTCAAGGTTCGTTTAAAAGAGAAAACGCTAATTCCAGAGACCTCTAATTGGAAAAAAATTCAACAATTTTTTCAGCAGCTACCTTTAAATATGATAAACCACACATTCAATGAAAATTACAAAGAACTTTC
>JAUXSJ010000208.1 GCA_030679615.1 Parachlamydiaceae bacterium
AATGTACTTAAGGTACATGAGTACCGGAAGCGCAGGCTTGACAACGAATTTACCCGTAATTTGGGTAGTTTTTATATAAGGGACCACATGTCATTTTTTACCTTCACCATCCACGCGACAGAACCCGTTGTTGCATTTTCAGTTGGCCCACTCGATATTCATTGGTATGGACTTGCTTACCTTGTCTCTTTCTTAGGCGCCTGGTTCTATGCCATCTATCTTGGTAAACTTCCACCACGCAACATACCCAAAATCGTTTTTGATGATCTTCTTTTTTGGATCGTGCTTGGTGGTATTATTGGCGGCCGACTAGGTTTTGTCTTCCTGTATAATTGGGATTATTACTTACGTAACCCCATTGAAATTCTTTATACGTGGCAAGGCGGCATGTCGATTCATGGCGGCATTTTAGGTGCAATCCTTACAATTTTCTATTACACCTATAGTCGTAAATTATCATTCTGGGCGATCACCGATTGTCTCGTTCCTGGCCTCCCCATTGGGCTTTTCTTGGGCCGTATCGCTAATTTTGCCAATGGTGAACTTTATGGTCGCGTCACTGAATCCCCTTTAGGTGTTGTTTTTGCATCAGGCGGCCCTTACCCACGCCATCCCAGTCAATTATACGAAGCTTTTTTAGAAGGATTCGTCCTTTTCATCATTCTTTTTGCGGCGAGCAAATGTGCAAAAGCACGCGCACGTATTGGCTTTATTTCAGGCATTTTTGGCATTTTTTATGCTTTATCCCGTATTGCTTCCGAATTTTTCCGTGAGCCTGATAGCCAAATCGGCTATATTTGGGACCATTTCACAATGGGACAAATTTTAAGTCTTCCCTTATTAATTGCTGGTTTATACCTTGTCTTCAGAAAAGCACCTTTAAATGAAACCGGAACTTGATATTTTTCAGGGTAAAAAAGATATTCGTCTTAACGATTTTATGAGCCTTTCTAATGCACATTATTACGGCACGCGCGATCCTTTTGGTGCGCAAGGCGATTTTTATACAAGCCCTGAATTATGCCAAGTTTTTGGCGAGGTTTTAGGCTTATGGGCATATGATTGCTGGATAAAAATGGGATCGCCCGCTTCTTTTCATTTTATTGAATTAGGGCCTGGGCGTGGTACTTTTTTACTCGATGTTTGGCGCGCAAGCCAAAAATATTGGGCAGATACTGACATTGAATTTCATTTATTGGAATCAAGCCCTGCTCTGCAGCAAATACAAAAAGAAAAACTTGAAAACATTCTCAAACCCATTTATTGGCATAAATCAATTGATGAAATTCCTTTTGATAGGCCTTTTATATTAATTGCTAATGAATTTTTAGATGCCCTCCCCGTACAACATTTTAAATCAGAAAATGGATTACAAGAAGCATGGGTAACCTATAAAAACAATCAATGGGTTCCTTATTTTAAGCCATCGTCTCAAGATATAAAATTACCCGATGCGACTAAAATTTACGAAACATCCCCTTCTATTTTAAATTTCATGAACATTATTTATGAAAAATTGAAACAACAACCTGCTATTGCTTTATTTATAGATTATGGATATGCAGAAAATTTAGGCGGTTCAAGCCTTCAAGCAATACAAAAACATCAATTCGTCGATCCTTTTGCACATCCCGGAGAAGCTGATATAACAGCTCATGTTGATTTTGGTGCTTTAAAAAAATTAGCACTTGATCATGCATTAAATACTCTAGGCCCCCTCCCCCAAGCAAATTTCCTAACGTCTTTAGGCTTTCAGGAACGTGTTCATTTTTTAGCTTCAAAACTAGACAATCCTCATTCGTTTTTGCGTGCCTCAAGAAGCCTTATTGATCCGCTCGCCATGGGTCAACTTTTCAAAGCCTTTGCCATAACCAATACGGATATTATTGTTTCAGGATTTTCAAATGACAAAAATTGAAGCTTTTAAGCATCCCTTTTTAACACAACCCAATATTCAACATGGGTTTTTTACCCGTAAAGGGGGTATCAGCACAGGGCCTTTTGCAAGCCTTAATATTTCTTATTCATCAGGTGATGACCCGATTCACATAATTGAAAATCGTAAACGCGCTATGGAACATTTAGGATTAAATCCACAGCATCTCATTATCAACAAACAAATTCATTCCAATATTGCCGTTTATGTAGACAAACCACATGAAGACAGAGGCGAAGAAGTAAATGCCGATGGTTTAGTAACAGATCAACCAAACCTTGTTTTAGGCGTTATGGGGGCAGATTGCCCCCCGGTTCTTTTTGCTGATTACGAACATGGCATAATTGGCGCCGCCCATGCTGGCTGGAAAGGTGCCTTATCGGGCATATTAGAATCCACCATAGATTTGATGATTGAAAAAGGCGCCAAACTTGAAAATATCAACGCCATTGTTGGACCGGCTATTGATCAAGATTCATATGAAATAAGTCTACCTTTTTTTAATGAATTTCATTCAAAAAAACCTGATTACGATTATTTTTTTAAAAAATCTACTAAAGATAATCATTTTTATTTTAATATCAAAGGATTTTGCGCCGAAAGACTAAAACAAAAAGGATTGCAACATATTGATATAATGCCTTTTGATACTTATTCAAATCCGCTTCATTTTTTCAGTTATCGCAGAACCTGTCATTTAAACGAAACCAAATATGGCATTAATTTAAGCGCAATTGCATTAATAATTTAAAATATTTTACGACACTTACATTGACCTTTTTATAAAATAAATATATTTTTGACTTAATTTAAAACCAAATAATATGTTTAGGACCATAACATGAAAAAAAGATCATTGTTCATTTTGCTTACTGGATTGTTAATACAACCACTTCATGCGGTAACGCTGTTAGAGAAAAATACGTCAATTTATAAAGTGCAATTTGATGATGGCACAAATTTTGAAGTACCACGCATTAAAAGATATTTAAAAATTTTAGAAAATCCAGAAGGAATAGAAATTTTAAATATAGAAAATATTTTTACAGTTAAAAGTAACAATGCATCTACAATTTACGGAAATATAAAAAATAAAAATATAACGATCAAGCTCCCCAAAGAATATAAAATTGTTATCAACAACAATTCATTGTTTATTTACCCTCAAAGTACAATTATCAATACAACCAATATTGAAAATGAAAAAGTAAGATTAGCTATAGAATGGATTAACGATAACGATCCCACAAAATTTCAAGAAGGATTAAATCTTTTAACAGAAATAGCTCAAAAAGAATCCAATTCTTGGGCAGTACACACAGCTCAAGGTGCATTAGGTCAATTATTACTGTTTGCAGAAGGCATTACTAAGAACGATCCAAACAGATTAGATAATGCTTATAGCCTGCTAACAAAAGCGTATAAAAATACAAACAATAAAAGGATCCAACACATCGCTTGCGCCTGTTTAGGGCAATTATATATGATGAACAAAAATCCTTTAAACAATATTCCAAACAAAATAGAAATGGCATGCAATTATTTTAAAGAAGCCATTTCTAAAGAATTTAGCCCTTGGGCAAAACATTTTGCCGAAGTTTCTTTAGCTCAAATGTATATGAAAAATCAAATTCCAACAGAGAACTCAACCGAGAAAGAACAAATAATCCGGGATCTATTAATAAAAGCTTCCCAAAAAACAGATTCTTTAAAAGCACAACATTTTGCAGAACTCGCTTTAGCGCAAATGCTACTTGAAGATAAGAGCAATGCAGAAACTAAAGAAGCAAAGAACCAAAGAATCTTAACGCTTCTCACAAATGCTTCTCAAAAAAAATTCTGCCCTGGCGTTACAAAAAATGCTAAAGAATTATTGAATAAATTATTTAAAGAAAATAATGTTGAAGATGATGCAGAAGAAACCTTAGAATCTGGCAATATTTACGTTAATGCATTACCTGAAATCAATATACAAGAAATTGACGACAACATGTCAATTGATGAAGAACCTATGGATACAACAATTAAAGATCGCATGTCCCTTAGGCATATTATGTCAATCGGTGAAGAAGAATTAAGAATAAAAAATGCAATGTCAATTGAAAGTATATTGAACTAATTTTTAAAAATATAAGGGAGATAATATCGTAATTATCTCCCTCTATATAATTGTAGAATTCATAAAAATTTAATCAAATTAAGGAGTTATTAATGACTAAATTACTACAAAAAATCGTGTTTTTCATGTCAATGAGCGTATTTACAAACACATTACATGCTCATAACTGGCCTATTTTTTCAACAGATACATGTGATCAACCCTATTTAAAGCTAGATAAACCTTTCGTTGAGGGCACAAATTATAATGATACTACCTATACATATATACTTGATGATCCCAGAGAGCTTGAAATTGATCCCACAAATCATACGTATTTTCTTCAATTCGCGGATCTTATTGATACCTTAAATAACATAATCAACAATAAGGTATCAAATATTATACTTACGCCTGAAGATGCAGAATATAATGGAAATAATATGAGTTATAATATTACATTTAACGGTTATGAGCTTATCAACAGCAGTATTGATATTTTTAGAATAAAAAAAGAACAACCCGTACAACATAATTATAATATTAAAGAATGCACTTACTGGAAAATAGGTCAATTTAATTAATATGTTTTATGAGCTC
>JAUXSJ010000217.1 GCA_030679615.1 Parachlamydiaceae bacterium
ATTACTATGACATAACTAAATTACAAAAATTAAATGGATTCAAAAGTGAAAAAAGAGAATCTCGAATCTTTTGTGATTCCTAATCAATTAATCGTTCTCCTCGTAGATGATCAAGCCATCATAGGGGAAGCTATTCGACGTCTTCTTTCAGAAGAAAAAGACATTGAATTTCATTATTGTTCGAATCCTGAAAAAGCTATAGAAATTGCAGAACAAATTCATCCAACAGTCATTTTACAAGATTTAGTCATGCCTGAATTTGATGGACTAACTTTAGTGAAATATTTTCGTGCCCATTCTATACTTAAAAATATTCCTATTATTGTTTTATCAACCAAAGAGGACCCGAGAATAAAAGCAGAGGCTTTTGCAATTGGTGCAAATGATTATATTGTAAAATTACCAGATAAAATCGAATTGATCGCACGAATTAGATATCATTCAAAAAGTTATATTCATTTATTAGAACGAAATGAGGCTTTCAGACGGCTTAAAGAAAGCCAGGATATCTTAAATTCCGAATTAGCCGAGGCTGCTTCTTATGTACGTTCTTTATTACCTCCTCCACTTAATAATCAAATAAAAACCGATTGGATATTCATTCCCTCTACAGAATTAGGTGGAGATGCATTTGGTTATCATTGGTTAGATAAAGATCATTTTGCTATTTATTTGCTAGATGTTTGTGGACATGGGGTAGGAGCTGCCTTATTATCCATTTCAGTCATAAATTTTTTGCGTTCGGAAACATTGATCAATACAGATTTTAAAAATCCTTCTTCTGTATTAATTGCGTTAAATGAAGTCTTTCAAATGGAAAAGCAAAATAATATGTTTTTTACAATTTGGTATGGAGTTTTTAATGCTAATACCAATCAATTAACTTATGCCAATGGAGGCCATCCACCAGCAATTTTGATCAGTGAAGGTCAAACTAATAATGATAAAGTAGTTAAATATTTAAAACCTGAGGGAGTGGCCATCGGCATTGCTCCGGAGGGTTTTTTCAGTAATGAAACTTGTAAAATTGAAAGCAATAATGTTCTTTATCTTTTTAGTGATGGGGTTTATGAGTTAAATAATCAACAGGGTGAGATTGGAACGCTTGATGAGTTTGTAAAGTATTTAATTCAATACGAAAATAATAAAGAAAGTTATTTAGATGAAATTGTTCAGCATTCTCGATTAAAGCAAGGGGAGTCATTATTTTCAGATGATTATTCAATTTTAAGGGTCAGTTTTGAGGACTTGACTAAAAAGTGATTTAATTTGAAACTATAGTCGATTATATTTATTTCATTTATTTTAATTAGGTTTAATGCAAAAAAATTCATTTCAATCTAATACTCAATTTGCATTTATTATTAGCAAACTATTTAATAGTCCGCTAGGAGTAATGTATGGATTACTTGCATTCATCCTTTGTAAGAATTTTAATGCAACCCCATTTGAAATTGCAGTATTAATTAGTTCAAAACCTTTAGTCGCAATCATTTCTTTTTACAGTGTTTTAATCATCAATGATCGACCTCATAATTTAAAAAAATTAATTATTTGGTCAACCATTCTAGGTTGTCTTCCTTGTTTATTTTTTCCTTTTTTTAGTCATGTTTGGTTTTACATTTTTTCTTCAGCTCTTTTTATGATGGCTAACCGAGCCGCCCTTCCGGCATGGTCAGAAATATTTAAATTAAATATTTCTTCTGAGGTAAGAGGAAAAATTTTTTCTCAAGGTTCCTCAATTAACTATATTGCAAATATAGCCATACCTTTAATTGTTGCTCCATTAATGGACTATTATTTTGTTAGTTGGGAGTGGATTTTCTGTATTTTAGCCATTCTTCAAATTATTCAGGTTTTAGCTATTTTCAGTTTAAATATTAATCATAGCGGCGAGAGTTTTAATTCTCTCAAAAAAGATTATAAAGATTTTTCCTTAAAAAATGTTTTGATTGGTCCTTGGAAGAATAGTTGGATTTTAGTTAAACAGCGTGCCGATTTTAGGTCGTATTTGATTGCATTTTTTTTGGGAGGATCAGGATTAATTTTGGTGCAACCTGTTTTACCCATTTTTTTTGAAAAGGTTTTGCAACTTTCCTATACCCAATTGGCTTTAGCGATTTCTGTTTGTAAGGGGATAGGATTTATATTAGTCTCACCGTTTTGGGCTCGTTTATTCAATCGAATCTCGATCCATCTTTTTAATTTTTATGTCACACTATTTGCAGCCATCTTTGGTTTAATTTTAGTAGGAATGGGACAGCAGGTTGAATATATTTACCTAGCATTCTTTGTTTATGGTGTGATGCAAGCAGGGAGTGAATTGAGTTGGCATTTATCTGGCGTCATTTTTTCAAAGTGCGAAGATAGTACTTTGTTTACGGGCGTGAATGTTGCAATGGTAGGACTTCGTGGTTGTATCATTCCGTTTTTGGGAGAAGTGTTATATTTATTTAATGGAACTTTCACCGTTTTTCTCGTTAGCGTTTTATTCTGTTTAGCTGGGGCTGGTTATTCTTTAATGAGTGATTTAAAAGCGAGGAAGTTGATCGAAAGCGATCAATTAATCGGAGTTAATGATTAAATATCGCTAACGAAAAACAGGATAGGCAGGCATAGGCATCAGGCTAATTCAGAAAAAAGCACTTTAAAGATTTGATATTTAGAATTTTAATAAAAGAGAAACCCTTGTAGAATATTTTTGAAAAGAAAATTCATCAACAAGGGTTCTCAAAATGAATAGGTATCGTAAATCAAGCATCTGCAAAGTAAAGAAAATTACTCAATACGAGTGTTCTCATCTAACTCAAAAGGTTTTAAAAGGTATTTGTCAATCTATAAATAAAAAAGATGTTAATCATACTGCTTTCTCTTCAAAATTCATAGAAAGATCTTCATCAAAGTTTAATGGATTTCAATTTTTAACAGCTATGCTTATTTCAAGTCTTGATTCAGAACATTCTACTCTCGAAAAAATAAGTGATATTTTTCGTTCGCAATATAGAATAAGAATTAGGTCACAGTCCATTATGGAAAGATTAAATGATGAATCTGCAGTTATTTTCTTCAAAAATATATTCGAAAAAGTGTTAGCCAACCAATTTGATAGTTTAACCAAAGATATATCGCCAAAATTGTTGTCCCCGTTCTCAAAAATTTTAATTCAGGATAGTTCTATCTGTGATTTGAATCAAAAGCTTAGGCCTGCTTTTAAAGGGTCGGGAGGAAGAGCTAGCAAGGCATCGCTAAAATTAGATGTAATATACGATTTTAAAGCA
Organism: Parachlamydiaceae bacterium; assembly: GCA_030679615.1. Lineage (GTDB taxonomy): Bacteria > Chlamydiota > Chlamydiia > Chlamydiales > Parachlamydiaceae > JAUXSJ01. Next base: position 3,279 of record JAUXSJ010000217.1, read on the forward strand.
AAGCAATTTAACCACGTTAAATTAACAGATAGAAGTGAAGCAGACCAAAAGCTAGCATGGGAAATTTTAGATCACTTAACAACTAATACATTAGTTATTAGAGATTTAGGGTATTTACGAATGGATTGTATCCAAAAAATTGTTGAAGTTGGCGGATTTTTCCTCAGTCGCATGAAAAACAATACGTGTGTTTATTTGAACGAAACTGACTTAGAGCAGCTAGATTTGGCAGAATATTTACATAAAAATTTTAGAAAATCCAGTGTAGTAGATATTCAAATGTTTGTAACTGCTAAAAAAGTACGAACAAGATTAATCGCTTATCGAGTTCCAGAAGATATCTCTGAGCAAAGGAGACGTGCAGCACACGCTAAGGCAAAGAAAGAAGGAAGAACTCTTTCACAAAAAAGCTTAACACTTTTGGATTTCACTATTTTCATAACGAATGTACCGATAGAAATATGGCCAGCAGAAGTAATAGGAACTATATATCGAATTAGATGGCAAATAGAGCTAATGTTTAAAAATTGGAAAAGCAGGCTAAAAATTGACTGTTTAAATGGAATTAATGAATTTAGAATTCGGTGTTTAATTTATTCGAGGGCAATATTAATACTGATTATTAATGAGGTATATAAGCTCTTGGATTATGTAGGGCATTGCATCAATAAAGTTGTAAGTATTCACAAGATTTATTCATGGTTAAAATGTACTAATAGATTGTTACGGATAATATCAGGAAAATTAGGATGGTGGGAGGAGAGACATCTTGATGATCTAATAACGACATGCTTAGCACATCAAAGTAGAAAAAGAAAAACAAGTCTTCAAGCCATACAAGAACAAGATTTTTATTATATGAAGACAAGTTAGCCTGATGCCTATGCCTACCTATCTTGTTATTT
>JAUXSJ010000220.1 GCA_030679615.1 Parachlamydiaceae bacterium
CTGATTGGAGACTTTATCCTAAAAAATATGAATTGATTTTATCAGCAAGAATTCAATATGAAATGCCATCAGAACTCTATGTAATCAAGCCAAGAAGAGAGGCCTTAGCCAACGGAGTTATCGTCGTCGCAAACAAGGATCTTGATAATGTCCTAAAAATAATTTTGGACCCCTTGGCAATTTTGGAAAAACATCCAGATAAGAAGTACTCCTATTGGTGGAAAAACAAAGACGATACATTTCTGATTGAAAAATATTATGAGTCCGACTACTTATGTTTTACTCTTCCATTAGGTGGAAAACTATTCTGCGAAGCAGAGTATCACTATGATGCAACTATGCGCCTTGCGTTTATGTTGCAGTATGACAGAGGAAAAATGACTTATCATTATTTGGGAGGATTTTGGAAACTCCCCTGTAAAGCTTTAGAAGAAGAAGGGACTCTAAATGAAAAAAGAATCTCTTGTTGCAAGCCCCCTTATTATAGAACTATCGATCCGGAATTATTAAAAGAAGTCAATGCACAAATGGAAAAAGCGATGCTTCTGCTTTATAAGATTATGTTGGAGAGAGGCTCATAATTATGTCAGGTGATGGAGATTAAATTTAATAGATTTATTATGAATGTGTAGCTCGTAATGATTTCGTTCTTGCGAAATTCTGTCGCTGCTACCGCAGCTCGATGTGATATTTTGATCATACCCCACGTTCCATTTCAGAACTGCCGGCCTTTCATTTCACATGGGACTACATGCTTTCATCGCTACCGCGATTTGTATCATTAAATAAAAATCCTGTAAAGTGACATAAATCGCGGTAGCGATGAAAGCATGTAGCCCCATGTGAAATGAAAGTCCGGCAGGTCTGAAATGGAACGTGGGGTATGATCAAAATATCACATCGATCTGCGGTAGCAGCGACAGAATTTCTCCTATGATTTGAATCAACCTCTATTTTTCATAAAAACTACCATCTTTTTGTGAAACTAATCATTAAAAACAAAAGGCTTAATCCCAAAGAACAAAGGTTTTTTGAGTAGGGAGCTGCATTCAAAACTTTTGATTGAAAAGGTATCTTAAATGCTGATACGATCTTTAAAAATTTACAGGAGATTTGACTATGAAAAAAATACAATCAGGCATTTTTGCAATAATTATTGGTATAAATTCGTTAGCCTATGGCGCAAGCTTGAATTCATTAGATAAAGAAAAAATAGAAAATGCGTTAGTTAATAAGACATTGGTATCTATTGGCACAGACAATCTTAATGGAAAAACAATTGAAAATACGTTCTCGATGTATTTAGATAACAAAGGGAATATTTTAGGTAAAATGGGGCATAAACCTGTTGATGAGCCTCAAAACGATAAAGGCGTTTACATTATTAATGATGATGGTAGCTTTTCTATAACATGGGAACACTGGGATGGTGCAAAGCAAATTAGTGGACATTTGTATGAAACCGAAAATGCTTATATTTCTATTGATGATCAAAACGTGTTTCATACAGCTTTCATGAAAGAATCAATAAAAACAGGAAATCATTTAAATTAATTTTATTTTTCTAACATGAAATTACAAGAGAATTGATTTTTTTAATCAAACAATCGAAAAAATTATTGGTTAAATAAACGCTTCAAATAGGCCTTGCTAATTTAGAATTGTATATTATCTTATAGTAAGAACAATATGCAGAAATTAATGATCTGGCCATATCCATTCCGTGACTAAAACCTATGAAGGCCAGCGGGATAGCCAAAAATTGTGTTATATTTGAACCCGACTAATGCGACCCTACTCCATCGAGATGTTTCCCCCTCTACAGATGAACATAGAAAAAACGACGGTTACTCTGCCGTCTTTTTTCGAACAGGATAAATCATGTTGTTATTTAGATTTTTTATGAACGACTCTAATTGTATATCTTTCATGTCTTGGGTTATCAGCAAGGTCGTTTCTTGAGTCAACAAGTCATCGTCGTTCCAACTCTCTAAAACACGCCTTTCTTGGGTCGCCACCCATTCATCTTCAAGTTCTTTCGAATTAAGTTCTTTCGAATTAACCTCGATCTCTTGAATTTTTTGACTATTAACATTGTATGAGCTTTCTGTAGCGAGCACAATGGAGTTCAAGTTATTCAAGTTATTTATTGGGAAATCAGTTGTGTCACTAACGTCATACGGTAGAATATTTTTATTTTCTTCAACATTTGCCTCTGTTACTTCAGATTGCTTGTTATGAATCATAATAATCGTACTCTCTGTACTCTCTGCTAAGTTTTCTTTTTTCTGGATTGAGTCCGGGTCCAGTATTTCCTTTCCAAGATCTTTTATTTGATTTAGGTTTGAAGAATTTTGTTCCTTGATGACTTCGACTTTATTGGTAAATTTTTTGATGACAAAGCCAACAGTCAATGCTCCTATAGTGCAGAGGGCAACTCCGGTTGCGATGTAAAGATAGACATTACGATTCGTAGCGCTTACGTTTCGGGCAAGATTATTAGCGTAATTTAATGAGGTGTCTTTAACTGCTGTCGCAAAATTGTTAACCATAGATTTGCATTCTGTGAATTTAGTTAAAGAAAACATAATAATCCTTTTAATTTTAATAAATTATATAATAAATATGTTATATATACAAATAATATTTAAATAACTAATTAGTTATCAGGTTCTTATCTGTCCAGATTTTTCCAGACAATCCAGTTCATCCACAAGTCATCAAACTTAAGCAAAATCTCTTACGCACCTGCAGTTTTTTTGTTTAATCTTCATGGCTTCATCATACTTTTTGGAGTGCGAAGGCCCTGCCTTCGCTTTTTTTTCACGAGTGAATATTAATGATGCGGTGTGATTTTTGATTCAATCAATTCAATCTACAAGGGCATATGTGTGGATATCCGAACATAAAAAGCGAAGGCAGGACCCTTACAGTTTAGACACATCTTTGTTGACAACAACAATAATATTAAGTGATTACTGAGTCAGATAGACCATTACTTCTGGAAAACAATTTAACGCAGAGGCGGGGAAATAGAGAGACAG
>JAUXSJ010000236.1 GCA_030679615.1 Parachlamydiaceae bacterium
AATGAAAAAAGAAATAAAAAAAATAGATATAGAAAATTTAAATATAAAAGGAGATCTCCCCCTCATTCTTTTGGCAGATGATAATCCAGACGTTAGATCATATATTGTTTCGTTGCTTCAAGATATGTATGAAATTATAGAAGTCCAAAATGGAAAACTTGCTCTTGAAGCTATTTATAAATACAATCCTCAAGTCATTTTATCCGATGTTATGATGCCTGAAATAAATGGTTTTCAATTAACAACTAAAATAAAAACTGATCCTAAAGTTAAAAATATTCCTATTATTCTCATTACAGCAAAAGCAGGCAAAGACGCCGCCCTTGATAGTTTTGAAGTAGGCGCAGACGATTATTTATCTAAACCATTTTCACCGGAAGAATTAAAAGCACGTATTAGTGCTGCTTTAAGAAATAGACAAGATTATTTAAAAATTAACGAATTGAATTCAGAATTAAGTAAAATTGTAAATGAGCTTTCTACTTCTAAATTATATTTAGAATCATCAAATAAAGAATTACAAGAAGAAATAGAATTACGTCAAAAACTTGAAGAAAAAAACTCAAAATTAAACACTGAATTGGTAATTGCTGCACGTCATGCTGGTATGGCGGATATTGCAGCAAGTGTTTTGCATAATATCGGCAATGCCTTGAATAGTGTAAGCACCTCCACAACCCTTGTTGGTCAAAAAGTTTCCTCTTCCAAAGTATCAAATTTATTTGAGATTTCCAGATTGTTAGAAGAACGTGAATCAGATGTAAATGCTTTTATTGCAAATGATCCTCAAGGGCAACGCATACCCAAGTATATAACAAAATTATCTGAAATGTGGAAAAATGATAAAGAATATCTATCTGGCGAAATAAATACAGTTCAAAAAGGCATTACTCACATTAAAGAAATTATTAATAAACAAAATTCATTAAGCAAAGCCTTGGGTGCAACTGATTCAATTATTGTTTCAATTTTGATTGACGATGCATTGATATTAAGCAAAACAATCTACTCAAATATCAATATAAGTATTAAACGTGATTTTAACCCTATCAAAGAAGTTATTAATGATCGCGTTAAATTACTTCAAATTCTAGTAAATTTAATTAAAAATGGCATTGAATCTATTCTAGAAAAAAACCCAGAACATAAAGAAATAACATTGTCGATTCGAGAAAAGGACAATGCACATTTTAATATTCAGCTCAGTGACAATGGCGTTGGTATTGAGAAAGAAAATCTTGAAAAAATATTTTCTTTTGGATTTACAACAAAAAAGGATGGACATGGATTTGGACTTCACTCAAGTGCTATTTCAATCCAAGACATGGGCGGCAATCTTTCTGTAACGAGTAACGGGTTAGGAAAAGGCGCAACTTTTACAATAACATTACCATATCAACCCTTAAAAAAAGAAGATCCTAAAAATGAGTAATGATAATTTAAAACGCATTTTGATTATTGATGACAATCCGAGCATTCATACGGATTTTCGTAAAATCTTAGAATCCTGTGGTCAAAATGATGCATTTGATGAAGATGAAGCTTTATTGTTTAACAAAACTGCCGAATCTGACATTGGCGTTAAATTAAATTATCAAATTGATTCGGCCTATCAGGGAAAAGAAGCCCTTGAACTTGTTCAAAAATCTGTCGAAAAAAGCGAGCATTATAGTCTTGCTTTTGTTGATATCCTTATGCCGCCTGGTTGGAACGGCATTGAAACAATTAAAGAGATTTGGAAAGTTGACCGAGATATTCAAATCGTTATTTGTTCGGCGCATTCTGATTATTCGTGGGAAGATATTCAAAAAGAATTAGGGACCTCAGAAGATTTTTTAATATTAAAAAAACCTTTTGAAGTTATAGAAATTTGTCAATTAGCAACTGCCCTTACTCAAAAATGGGATCTTAAAAAACAAGTCCAGTATCAAATCGATAATTTACAACACCTTGTTAAAGAACGCACACAAGATTTAGAATTATCATTATCCCTTGTAAATGCAACGATTGAATCGACAAGCGAGGGTATTCTAGTTGTAAGTCGTGACCAAAAAATTGTGCTCTATAACCAAAAATATTTAGATTTATGGTCAATTCCTAAATGGATGATTCAATCAAGTGACTCAGCTTTAGTTTTTCAAAAAATGTCTGAGCAAATGATAGATTCAACGATTTTTTTACAAACTATGTCTGAATTAGGTAAACATAACGACATTGTGAATTTTAAAGAATTAATGCTTAAGTCTAATAAATCATTAGAATTTTATAGGCATCCTCAATATTTAAATGATGAGATTGTTGGAACTGTTTGCAGTTTTAGAGATGTAACAGGGCATAAAGTTTTAGAAGAGCAACTTTTATATCAAGCAACGCATGACAGTCTAACAGATCTAACCAATCGGGTATTGCTTTATGATCGCGTTCAACAAGCAATAGAACACGCTAAACGATATGGCATGTTTGTCGGCTTTATTATTTTTGATCTGGATAATTTTAAACATGTTAATGATTCCTATGGTCATAATGTAGGCGATGCACTTTTAATTGAAGTGTCGAAAAGATTAATAAATAATGTTCGTAAAGTTGACACCGTCACACGTTTGGGCGGCGATGAATTCGTTGTTCTTTTTGCACCCCAACCGAATTTAGAAGATATCGAGCAAACTGTCGAAAAGCTTTTCTCTATCTTTGCAGCACCTTACAATATCATGTCGCACGAATTAAACGCAACCGTGAGTATGGGAGTTAGTGTCTACCCAAAAGATGGCGAAGATTATAACACATTACTAAAACAAGCTGATATTGCCTTATACCGCTCAAAAGAATTGGGCCGTAATAATTTTCAGTTTTTTCACCCTGAGTTTTGTGTGAATGCTATTCAAACCGCCCAATTATCAGCTGATCTACATAACGCATTGGAAAAAAATGAACTCTTTTTAAATTATCAACCTTTGGTCGATTTAAAAACAACTAAAATGATTGGTGCTGAAGCATTAATACGTTGGGAGCACCCGACTTTTGGATTGATTGAACCCAGTGTTATTATTTCCCTTGCCGAAAAAAACGGCCTGATCATTCCCATTGGAAATTGGGTTTTGTATACAGCCTGTACCCAAAATAAAATTTGGCAAGAGATATATGGAAGTGAATTACGTATTGCCGTTAATATATCAGTTCATCAATTCCAACAAAAAAATTTCGTGGAAACAATACGTAATGTTCTTAAAACGACAGGTCTTAACCCCAGTTCTTTAGAGTTAGAGTTAACAGAAGGTATTGTCATAGCAAATACAGCTGAGTTTATTGAAAAAATGACAGAATTAAAAAAAATTGGTGTCCAATTATCCCTTGATGATTTTGGAACAGGTTATTCAAATTTGGGTTACCTTAAATATTTCCCCTTTGATAAAGTAAAAATTGATAAGGTTTTTATTGATGAGATTACATCAGGCCGAAATGATGATTGTATTGTCGAAGCCATTATAAGTATGTCTAAAAAAATGGGGCTAACTGTTTTAGCTGAAGGCGTTGAAAAAGACGAGCAAGTTAAATATTTACTCAAGAATCATAGTGATCAAGTACAAGGATATTACTTCAGTAAACCACTTAATACGAATGATTGTACTGAATTTCTAAAAAATGGTGCTTCAAAAGAAGAGATTGAGATAAAGATTGCCTCTTAATTTTCAAAAAGATACTCTACAAAAAAAAGACGAAGTAATACTATAGTAAATCCTAATAAAAATCACACCACTAACCCCCTTTTTCCTACTCCCCGCGGC
>JAUXSJ010000260.1 GCA_030679615.1 Parachlamydiaceae bacterium
TAATGAATTTAAAGCCTCTAATTCAAGATCATGAAGAGGCATTAGATTGTCAATCCTTTGAACATCAAATTGAATTTGATCAAGTGTGGTTTCGTTACGAAGAAAAGTGGGTATTAAAAGGAGTGAGTTTTACCATACAAAAAGGTGAAACAGTGGCTTTTGTGGGTCCGACAGGTTCTGGAAAATCGACGATTGTACAGCTTCTTCCAAGACTCTATGATATTGAGAAAGGTGAGATTCGAATTGATGGACGTTCGATTAAAGATTTCACGCAAAAATCCTTAAGAGAACTCATTGCATTTGTACCTCAAAAACCATTTTTATTTTTAGATACTGTTTCAGAAAACATTTCATTTGGTAGACCTTTTTCTGAACAAGAAATTGAGGAAGCAGCGCGTCAAGCTTATGCAGAAGAATTTATTTGTCATTTACCAAATGGATATCAGACTGAGTTGATGGAGGCAGGTAAAACATTATCTGGTGGTCAACAACAGCGCCTAGCGATTGCTCGAGCATTGATTAAGAAAGCTCCGATTCTAGTTTTAGATGAGGCAACTTCATCTTTGGATGCTTTGAGTGAAAATCAAATCAAACTTTCTTTAGCTCAACTACAAGGCAAAGTAACACAAGTCATTATAGCCCATCGTCTTTCAACAATTGAAAATGCAGATAAAATTATTTACTTAGAGCAAGGTGAAATTATTGCAGAAGGGACAAAAGATCAATTAATTCAAACCTGTCCATCATTTAAAGCTATGTGGGACCTTATGCACCGAAAAGTCGAGGTTAATGATTAAAAATGAGTAAAAAAGCTATTGTGATTCATTCAGGGGGAATGGATTCATCTTTATGTCTTGCTTTAGCAGCTCAGGAATTTGGACCCGAACATCTCTTAAGTTTATCATTTTCATATCATCAAAGACACTCCAAAGAACTTGAACAAGCAAAAAAAATATGTCAGGATTGGAAAATAGATCATCATTTAGTGGATTTAAATTGCTTAAATCAAGTTACACATAATGCATTAATGGATCATTCGGTTTCCATTTCATTAGACGATAATAAAATTCCAAACACTTTGGTTATAGGAAGGAATGGATTAATGGCTCATTTTGGAGCAATATATGCTCATCATTTAGGAGCACATGCTCTTTATATGGGTGTCATGGAACTAGAAGAAGCCAACTCGGGTTATCGTGATTGTTCAAGACATTATATGGATTTGAAACAAGAAATTCTACGCATCGATTTAGATGATCCAATTTTTGAAATACGCACTCCTCTTGTAAAAATGACAAAAAAACAAACACTAGAATTAGCTGATCAATTAGGGATCCTTGAATATCTTTTAAAAGAAACTGTCACATGTTACGAAGGACTACCTGAAAATGGTTGTCTATTATGTCCTGCGTGTCAATTGAGAAATCAAGGAATCAGAGAGTTTTTAGTTGCTCATCCAAATTTTAAACTGCCCTATTCTATAAACATTTCTAAAGGGAATTGAAATGACAAAACAAAAAAACAGAACTGCAATTACTCCTACTCGTGATGAAGATTATTCAGAATGGTATCAACAAGTGATTAAATCAGCTGAAATGGCTGAAAATGCTCCAGTTCGTGGTTGTATGATCATTAAACCTTGGGGATATGGAATTTGGGAAAATATTCAAAAATTTTTAGATAATAAAATTAAAGAGACGGGACATGAAAATGCATATTTTCCTTTATTTATCCCTTTGAGCTTTTTTCAAAAAGAAGCAGCTCATGTGGATGGATTTGCAAAAGAATGTGCAGTCGTGACGCATCATCGTTTAGAAGAAAAAGACGGACGTTTAGTACCTGCAGGGGAGTTGGAAGAGCCTTTAGTTGTTAGACCAACCTCTGAAACCATTATTGGTGAGGCTTTTTCAAGATGGGTGGCATCCTATCGCGATTTACCTTTGTTAATTAATCAATGGGCTAATGTGGTCCGATGGGAAATGAGGCCTCGTATTTTCCTTAGAACGACAGAATTTTTATGGCAAGAAGGTCACACAGCCCATGCAACTGAAGAAGAAGCTATTGAAGAGACATTAAAAATGCTAGAAGTTTACCGAACAGTTGTTGAAGATATTCTTGCAATCCCAGTGATTATTGGTGAAAAGTCTCCTGGTGAAAGATTTCCCGGTGCTGTAGCGACGTATACATTAGAAGCAATGATGCAAGATCGAAAAGCTTTACAGTCATGTACATCACATTATTTAGGGCAAAATTTTTCTAAGGCTTCAAATATTCGGTTTTCTAATAAAGAAGGAGATCTTGAGTATGCTTATACAACATCTTGGGGAATGACTACGCGTTTGATTGGAAGTTTAATTATGTGTCATGGTGATGACGATGGATTAAGACTTCCACCACGGATTGCACCTAAGCATGTTGTGATCATACCTGTAATTCCAAAGCCTGAATTGGAAACGATGGTTCTGGATTATGCTGAAAAATTAGCAGCTGAATTAAGAAATTGTCAGTATGAAGGTCAATCAATTGTTGTTTATGTCGATAAAAGGGAAAAGAGAGGCGGCGAAAAGAATTGGGAGTGGATTAAGAAGGGGGTTCCAATTCGAATTGAAGTTGGACCAAGGGATGTGGATTCTCAGACTGTTGTTGTTGCTAGACGTGACGAATCTGTACAAGAAAAGCAATCTGTGTCTGTGCATGATTTAAAGAATCAAGTCTCAAGTATTTTATCAGAAATTCAACAAAATTATTTTACGGAAGCTAAGCATTATCGTGATAGCCAACTCTATCGAAATATTCATACATTTGAAGAGTTGAAAGCATTTTTTACACCAAAAAATGAAGAGAAACCTGAAATTCATGGTGGTTTTGTTTTAGCAAAATGGTGTGGCGATCCTGCAACGGAAGAATTATTGGGTGAGCTTAAGTTGACGATTAGATGTGTTCCGTTAGAGCAATCAAGAACTAAAGGGAAGTGTGTTCTTACGGGAAGGGATGCTACACTGGATGTTGTGATTGCGAAGTCTTATTAAGTAAAATTAAGTCTTAGTTGTTAAAAGGACACAAAGGGACACAAGGGACACAAAGAAATAATATTTTAAAGACTTGACATTTGTTTTAAAGTGTTTGTTTTTAGTCCCTAATGTCCCTAATGTCCCTAATGTCCTTAAATTTTTTTAGTTCAATACTTCATATTTCAATTCTTCATTTTTAATTCTTCAAACTATATTTTTTCTTTAATTTTTTTATACTTTTACATTTTTTTTGTTTATTTTTTTTATTATTATTAATTATTAATTATTAATTTATTATTAATTGTAATTGCTGTATAATTAATAAGTAAAATACTAAATAATAAGGGTTAAAATGGATTTTAATAATAAAATTGTTGAATTACCTAATACTTTTTATGATATAAAAAATTCTATAAAAAATACTGTTTCTGAAAATTCAGAGACAATCATTAGAACAATTAATGTAACTCTTCCTTTCATTACTCTTTATAAACCATTAGGAAATATTATTTCTTTTGGTACGAGTGTACTAAAAACATCCTCTCATCTCCTTCAGATAAAAGAAAATGTATTTGATAAAGATCTTTCAATTTTTTCAAAACCTGTCTTATCCAATGCCTTTGAAATTGCAATGATTGCTGGAGTTGTTTTTAAATTTAAATTAACCAATCTAGTCATCCATTCCATCAATTTAGTTTCTAATTTTAGACAAATGATAGAAGCCATTAAAAATAATGATAAGAAAGCAGCTTTTGCTCGTTTTTTAAATACTATTTCTTCAGTGATGATTTTATCGCTCATGTACAGAAATTCTTTAAAAAACTCTCTAATTTCTACGATCATTCAAGTCTTAATTCAAACATATCAAAGTGGCATTGATTGGAATAATGGTAATAAACCAGAATCCATTTCTAAAATTTTAATGGCTGGAATTAAGATTCATCAAAGTTATAAAATTTATGAATTAATGCAGTTAAAATTAAAAATGTATGAGTTTTTTAATCAAGGAATTAAAAACTCGAAAAATGCTGATCATTTGAAAAATACTGATCTATTGACTAAAACAGAAGTGATTAAAACGGATGCAGAAGGAAATGAATATTACTTTGGTCAACATTATCATGGATATGGGAAAGGAATTGTTAAGGGAATGAATTTAGAATTTCGAACAGAAGTAGATAATGATAAACACGAGGATGTCCGCATTCTTAGCTTTAAAGTAAACCATGTATTTAGAAAAGAATTAGAATTAAATATTAATAATTTTAAAAGTCTTAATAAAAATAGATTGAATCGAATGTTGGTTAATCAATTACCAAATATCAAAAATTTTGATTTGAAAACAATTGATTCAGATTTTGGTAAGGTACATGAATTAAATTTTCAAGGTTTAGGTGTAATTTATATTGGAGCAGATACTAAATGTCATACGTTATATAACCGCGTCGAAATATTAGTTAATAAAAATCAGAATGTCTTTGATTTTCATCAATTATTATCCTTATTACATTTAGATAGGGTTCTTGTTCAATCTTCTGAGGAAGATATAGAAAGAATGAAAATTGGTCACCTCTTTAGAGTTTTTTTTCCAAAAGAAGCTTTTTATTTAGAAAGAGATGAAAAATTCTTTGAACTACCTGTTAGTACACTTAAGAATGAAATAGAAAGAACCGTTCCAGCAATGCAAAATATTTTTGTCGAGCATTTATCTAACATGGAAAAAGCAGAGATTTTACCCGGTCGTATTCGATATACAATTCCCAATCTTTCGAAAATAGCTAATTGCTATGGTAATGAAGGAGCATTGGTATCCACAATAACAAACACAAAAAATGATAATGAATTAATTTATAGAACAATATCAACATTAAAAATGGGATTAATATCCTCAGAAATGCGTTTTAATCATGGAATGAATGTTTCAGGTTTGTGTTCTGTCGATAATTTTTATTCAGGCGGTGCTGATAGTGTGTTCACTCAATATGTCAATGAAAATAATTTAAATAATTTAGATAAATTTGGTTATCCAGGAAAAGTGCGGATAATATTTTCATTAGACCTTGTCAATACTGGAACTTATCAATATTTATATGATAATTTAGGTTATAGATATAATTTATCAGAAGTTAATCAGAGCGCGAATTATCAATATATAAACCGTCTTAATATTTTTAAATTTTTTAAAATTCAAAAATATGAAAATGATCAAATAAATGAAATAATGATCAAAGAAATCATTCCAGAAAATAAAATTGTTGGTATATGGATTAAAAATGAAGAACTCAAATCAAAATTAATGGATCAATTAAGATTAAAAGGTTTAATTCAAAAAAATACTTCAGGAATAGAAATGATCAATAATAAACCTGTCGATCAATTTATTAAGGTTAATTCAAACAGATAACTAGAAATAACGACAGATAGGCGATTATCAAAATAAATCCAGCCTTAAATCTTGTAATATGAATTTGTATTCGTATTCCAGGATTTAAGGCTGGATTTAAGCTTCTTGTAAAATCAAATTAACTTTTCGAATTGATCGTTTAACTCATGTTAAACGTCGAAATTGTTTCGTCTATCTAATTTTCAGTTGTATTATCAAATTTTATCACTATCCGGATTTACAGGTTCATTTTTCTTAATTGGTCTTGCTGGTTTTAATTTAACAATTTCAACACCATTGTCTTCTTTATTTATATTTTTTTTAGCAGGTTGAAAAAGAACCATCAACGCACTTATGACAAGATTAGCCTTGGTTGACATGCGATAGTTCGCTATTGCTTCAATGCCATAACGATTAAATAACAATGTCCCTACAAATACACTCATGTCAATAAAACGTCTTTTAAATACTTCTTGTCCATCATCTTTACTCATTAACTGTTTTTCAAAAATAGACGCAATTCTATTGATGACAAAATAGAAAATAGAATTGAGAGTAAAAATTACACCAAAAGCTAATTTGTTATTTTTTTGCATCTCTTGGGGGATTGTTGAAATAGCTACAAATGTTTTTCCGCAATATGAACTTATTGTTTGTTTAGTCGAAATAGTTAAAGGATGTGATTGAATATTTTTAATCCCTTGAAAAGTAGAATTGACTGTTGAATTAAAAAATTGAATTCCACTATTTAATACTTTACCCATATTTAAATTCTCCTTTTATTTTATTTAGTTTAATAAAAACAATAGCATTATTTGATTTAAAAATTCAATAAATTAAATTAATTTAAACTTTCCTCTTCATTTAATTTATCGTAATCTTTCAAAATGGACAGTTGTTTATAATATTTATAAGTTTTCTCATCACCCGAACAATGCGAAAATAATGCTAGTTGGCGGTAAAGATTTCTCTTTTCCCAATCAAATGCATTTTCAATCCAGCCTTGCTGTGTAAGTTCACCAATAAGGTCATATCCTCCTAAAGTCCAGGAACGAGGAAAAGGCATAGGGATTAAATTCATAAAATGCATCATAGCAGCTTCATTTCCATCTACAGCTTGCAAGCAGCAACCATATAAAAAATGTAGAAGCGTTGTACTTTTATTTAATAGATCCGATGAATAAGTATTAAGGATAGATTGAGCTTGAATCCAATCTTTTTTCATTAATAATGTTTTAATTTTAAAAATATCAATTTGCATTTGTATTTCATTAGTAAGATGAAGGGATTGTAATTGATCTAATGCAGATTGAACTAAATGTAATTTTTCTTGATTAAATGCTTGTTCAATAGCATAAAAGCATGTTCTTATTTCCGAATAATTTAGTTGTTTATCAGTGAATTGGAAAATTTTTGAGAATGCATGGTCAAGACTCATTTCATGGCACATCAACATTTTATGAATTTCTTGAATAGCGATTTCTTTTAAGCGCGGATGAAGATGCACTTCTATTAATTTTTCTTTTGCATATTTCCAAGCCCCTAATTCAAAGAGGCAAACAAAAGCATTTTCTAAATCAATTGCAGGAATAGATTTGTCGAAAAGGCTATCATCTATAATTTCTCCAAGAATATAAGGTTGATTTAACCAAAAGGCTAAAGAAATTGCAATGTTGACATAGTGATCTTGTTCATTGTTTTCAGGTTCTTGAATAAAACTAAGAGGTTCCCAATGTTTTTGTAAATTGTTGAGGAGCCTTTTTGTGTGCGTGTCAATCATTGATAAGTTGAAATGACGAACAATCAATAAAATAAATTGGTAACTGTGAATTCTCTGTTTTCTGGATATTTCGTTTAAACGAGAAAGAATTTGTTCTTGCAAAACATAGAGAAGAGGATGTTTAGGATATCTTCTAAAAGCTAATTCAAAACATTTAATTTCTTCAGAAAAATCATTAAGAGTTTGATAAACTAAAGCTTTTCCTAAGTATTCTAAAGGTCCTGCAGGCGTCTTGTGTAATTTTTCAAATTCTTGAAGAGCTTGTTCTAAGAAAAACATTTTTTCCTTAGATTCTTTAGCTTGTTCAATAAAAGTTATGCCTGCTCTAAACAAAGCCTCTCTTCCTTCAGCGCGATCAGGAAAAGAATACGCAATTCTTCTATATTCACTTAGAGCTTGTGTAAAATCACGATGAACTAAAAAAGCATCCGGAACAGCCAGGCAATTAACATTTAAGCTTAAGCTGCCTACAGATACTTTTAAAGGTTCTAAACTAAAATCGCCATCTCGAAAAAGTAGACCAACATGTGTTCCCATTAGAGGAATTTGTGCTGTGTATGAAAACTGAAGGGCATCATCAAGGTAAAGGTAAATGGTACGATCAATTTTTTCAATACGAACTTTTGTTGGATGATGTCTTCGTAAATAAATTTCAGGGGCTTGCATTACCTCTACATTCGATCTCAATAACTTTGTTGTTTGATGAAGATCAGAGGCTAGCCATAAACAATAGCCATCGTTAATAAATGTTCTTTCACTTGTTTCAGGAATACTAATGAGAATGCCGATTCCATAACCTTTGTTTCCTAAAACCACAGTGGTTTCAATGCGAATATTTCCTGTAAATGATTGTCCAGAAATCATTAAATTAACCCATTCAGAATCTACTGTAGCAGGAGTAATTGCAGTGTGTTCAGCGATTAAAATATTTTCTTGAAATTCCCAATCTTCTTTTTGCTTTTGATCAATTGATGCAATTAAAAACCATTCAGATCGACCACTCAAATAGTTTTCTAATTCATAAATGATAGAATCAACAGATTGATAGCGTTCATTAAGATCAACGGAAAGAGCTTTACTGACGATATGAGAAATACCTCTTGGGATATCACGATAGGGAGCTACTAAAACAGGATCGACTAATTCTTCTTTTTTCATAGAACGTTTAAATTCTTCAAGACAACCCCTATTAAATGGATTTTTAAGGGTTAAAAGTTGATATAGAATAACACCTAGTGAATAAATATCTGTTTGTTTAGTTGCTGGATTACCCAAAGCTCTTTCAGGAGCCATATAAGTAACGGTTCCAACGACTTTTCCGATTCTAGTAATTTCATTATTAGAAGGTGTTTCAATTAGAATATTGGAAAGATGATCAGTTTCGTTTAAGTCAGTGTAGATACTTTTTGCTAAACCCCAATCTAAAATTAAAACCTCTCCATATTTACCAACGATGATATTTTCTAATTTTAAATCTCGATGAATGATTCCTTTTGCATGTGCATAAGCAACAGCTTGACATACCGATAGGAAAATACGCATAAGTGCAGGGATAGAACCAACAAGAAGATCAGGTTTTTCGCCTTTTTTCTCTTGCTTTCGTCCTTTACGAATAATTTGCTTTAGAGTTTCACCTTCCACAAAGGGCATGGTATAAAATGTTTCATTTTCTTTAGTTTGAATGGAATAAATAGGAATAATTGCTGGATGAGTTAACTGACAAGTAATATGGGCTTCTTTTAAAAAGCGATGTTTAATTTGTGGATGATTGATTAAATCAGAACGGATTCGTTTTAAAGCAATTTTTCTTCCACACACTGCATCATAAGCTAAAAATACCTCACCCATTCCCCCTTTGCCAATTTTATCTATTAATTGATAACGATTTGATAAATTTTCTAAAGAAGAGTGATTTTTATTTGCTAAAAGATTTCCACAGAAAGGGCAAAAATTGGGTCTTTTATTTTGAGTGATCGTAATAGATTCAAGGCATGAAGGGCAAGTTATTTGTTCTTTTAGGTGAGTGGGCATTTTTCTTCTTTATATAATGAGTAAAAAGTCTGTTTTGAAATTTAACATAAATAAAAAAGAAAAAAAGGTCGATTAAATTAAGACCCTATTAAGTAATGATGGAATCCATTTTAAAAAAATGATTTAATAAGAAAGAACAATTGTAACCGTTGAGTTAGTTCTGGAGTCATTGAAGTTTGTCTTCTAATTTATGATTTGAAGTCAGAGTTGTGATTTGAGATTTATCTCAAATCACAAATCGCATATATGAACCAATGACTCTTGAAATGACAAATAATTACAATCAATTAAAAAGGAAAACAAGATGGATGAAAAACTTCAATGCATTGAAATACATTGGTCGAGTGGAAGTTTAGATGAAGCTAGACGTATTTCACGATTTCTTGTCCAAGAAAGATTAGTGGCTTGTGCACAAATTATCCCTTGGATTGAATCTGTTTATATGTGGGATCAAAAGCTAGAAACAACTCAAGAAAGTAAAATTGTTTTAAAATCAAGTTTAGAAAATTATGATAAAATCCGAGAAATCATTGAGCAAAATTGTAAATATGAAGTTCCAGAAATTACATGGCATAAAATTGAAGGGGGGAATGAGCCCTATATGGAATGGCTTCAAGAAAATGTTATTTCAAATTTAAATGTTTAAAAATGAGTAATTATGAAGATTAAATGCGTGCTATTACTATTTGTTGTAAGTTTTTCAAATTACTTAATGGGATTAGAAAATCATATTAATTTGATTGAACAAGCACCCAAAGATTTCCTGCTATTTTCTGTTCCTAAGTCAGGCACTCATTTAATGTTTAAATGTCTTAAAATTTTAATTGATTTTTCACCTGTAGATTGGTCAAAAGAACCATTTTGGGACGATTTTCCCGATCACGAAAGCTTTGCAGCAAATCTTTTACGTTGGAAAAAAAATAACTGTTTTTTAAGCTCACATCCTTGTTCTCTTTATGATGGAGATCAAGTTGTAAAATTTTCAATAGAAAATAAAAATTATCAAAAAATATTAATTGTTAGAGATTTAAGGGATGCTATTATTTCTTTTGCTTATGGTTTTTTAGAAGAATGTCAGGATGAAGCGGGGGTTGATTTAAAAGATTTCGACTCGCGTTTAGATTATGTTTTAATGAGTCTTCCGGATTCATACGCAAATTATTTTTTAGAGGAAAGTATTCAAGGAGCCATCGAACTTGCAAAGCAGGAAAATGTTTTTGTGATACATTTTGAGGATTTAATAGGAGAAAAAGGAGGGGGAAATGACGAGAACCAAAGGGAAGTGATAAAAAATTTATGCACAATTTTAGGAATTATTGAGACAAGTGATTTGTTTGAAAAAGTTAAAGACGAACTTTTTGGAAATCATAAAGGACCCAATGTTTCAGTGACTTTTAGAAATGGGCAAGTTGGAGTTTGGAAAGAATATTTTAAGCCCCATCATTTACAACTTTTTTACGATAAATGGGGTAATTATCAGCAGGCATTAGGCTATTCATTAGAATGAAATGGAGAATTAAAAGGCGTATGATTCAGAAAATCCAAAAACTATTGCATTTTCTAAGATAACAGCATAACATAAAACTAATTACCCAAAATTTGGTTCTTTTACTACTTTTAGAATAAAATTACAGAAAATGAATTCTAAGGCGTGTTTTCAAATCCGGGTGGATTCCCATTGAAAACAGACCTTAGTGTTATAAAACCCTACAGGAAAGTGAGCATTTACCTATGAGTACGATAGAAGGAATGGTAAGCATAAAATCAGAAAATAAAGGTGACATTCTAATTGTTCGTATGAGCGGTCGTCTGGATGCTATTTCTTCTTCAAGCGCTGAGCGTTATGTTTTTGATCATATTAATGCTGGAGAGATAAAGATACTTTTTGATTTATCGGGTATTGACTATCTAAGTAGCGCAGGATTACGGATGCTTCTTTCAGTGACAAAAAAGTTAAAAACTTTATCTGGTAAATTAGTTTTATTTGCTGTGACATTAAATGTAATGGATGTGTTGAAAATGTCTGGTTTTGATCATGTGCTTGACATTTCAGTAACGGAAGATGAAGGGATGCGTAAATTCTAATGCATTATAGAACTTAAAGTAATATACTTAGATTAATCGATCGAGTTTTTTTTAACACGACAAACTTTTATTATATTACATATTTATGGTTCGTAATGACAGATCTTAAATATTCAATAATTCTATGGAATGATCAATGAGCGGTGGAGTAGTTTTCGAAACAGAAGAAGTTAAACGCATTATTCAAAAATTTGCACTTGAAGCCAAACAGCAAATTCCTATTAATTTTCAACGAAAAAAAAAACGTGTCATTGTCATTGCAGGACCAACATGTTGTGGTAAAACAGCAATGGCCATTGAACTTGCAGCTGCAATGGACGGTGAAGTCATTTCAGCAGATTCGATGCAAGTATATCGTGGAATGGATATCGGGACCGCTAAGGTTACTACAGAAGAACGATTGATCGTGCCACATCATTTGATTGACATTAGAGACATCCATGAAAGTTACAATGTTGTGGATTTCTATTATGAAGCACGTCAACAATGCCAACAAATTATTGATCGAGGTCATGTACCTATAGTTGCAGGTGGATCTGGATTTTATCTGCATGCTTTAATTTATGGCCCCCCAAGTGGCCCACCCTCACTTCCAGAATTAAGAAAAACCTTAGAAATCGAAATGGATCAATTGGGATCAGAAGCGCTTTATTTACGGCTGCTTGAATTAGATCCACAATATGCTAAATCGATTACAAAAAATGATAAACAAAAAATTGTTAGGGCTCTTGAAATCATAACGTTAACTCATAAAAAAGTAAGTAAGTTGCCTTGGAAGGGTAGAAGAAAGCCACAAAATTTTGATTTTCAATGCTGGTTTCTTCATCGTCCAAAAGACGTTTTATATCAAAGAATCAATGAACGTTGTGACAGAATGTTAAAAGACGGTTTTTTAGAAGAAGTAAAAAAACTAGATCAAATGGGTTTGCGTGATAATCACTCTGCCTCTCAAGCTATTGGATATCGTCAAGCCTTAGATTTTTTATCGACCGATCAATCTGAAGCCGAGTATTTGAAATTTGTCTCTCAATTTAAACAAGCCACACGTAATTATGCAAAAAGACAATTCACGTGGTTTCAAAAAAGAAGAGAAGATTTTAGATGGGTGGATGTTGATATGCACGATCATGAAGTTGTTTTTGAAATGATTAGAAATGAGTATGAGCGGCTATAAATCATTCAAAATAATTACCTTCCTTATCAACCTACGACACATAAAGTTACATGATGGACAGGATAAAGAACGGGATAGATAGGCATACGTACAATGGTGTTAAGTTAAAAAAACAAGATAAGCATGATCGCAAGCGGCATGATATGCATGATAA
>JAUXSJ010000207.1 GCA_030679615.1 Parachlamydiaceae bacterium
ATTGTTATCAAAGAGATGAACTTTCTCAAAATTTTTTAAACAAGAACTTTGAAGAGATCGATCAATATTTTAAAGATAAAACTGGAATTACTATTAAAATAAATGATTATCGAGTTCATAAATCTAAAAAAACTAAACAGCCTAATGGAGAACAGTATGCATCTTCCTTTTTTTCAAAAAAGCCCATTTTTAAAGCTTTTTTAGAGGAAAACATGAGTAATTCAGTCAGTTCTTAAGTTGTTGAGTCAAGTATGTGATTTACAACTTGGAGCCATTGGGGTCTGACATGTGATTTGTGATTTGAGAAAATGAATTTTAGATAAAGTTTTGTGTGAATCTCAAATCACAAATCACAAGCCAGACCCCAATGAACACAATTCACAAATCATATAATTTACACCAATGATTCCATAAACCGACTGAATGATTACAAACAGAAATCTAATTAGTGGTTAAAAAAATGTTCTTTGTTTAAATTCCAATGTTTTTATATTGGAGATCATCATTATGTTTCCTTTTCATACCTTACCTCCTTTATTTACTAACTCTATTTTTTCATCTTTACAATCTTATCAAACAATAACGATCGAATCTCACGAAAATGATTCTACTCATTTTTTTCAATTTTCTGATGCCGATCGACTTTTAAGTGCCTTTTATCAAAAAAAAATATGCGATGCTTTTGGAAAAGTAACTGAGGATTATAAAAACTATACCATTTGTCCTAAACTTAAAGATAAAAATTTATATGAACCCATTATTTATAAACTCAAGGAGATACTAACTACAAATCGATTGATATTAAATACTCGCCTAAAAATATGTGAAAATGGATTTATGCCCGTTAATATTTCATGTTCTTTGCAACATTTGTTCTGTCATATAGTTGAGTTATCAAATCAAAAAAAATTGACTGAAAATGATTTGAAAACATTTTTTCAAATCATTGAAATTTATTTCATTGGCAGCTCTGTCCTTCCTATACTTGGAAAAAATATTTTTGAAGCCATTACAACCCATCATTTTAGTCATGATTTTTCAGAATCTGAAATTAAATCTTGGTTCAATCAAATAAACCATATCAATCACTTTTTTGAACAAAAAGGAAATGATTTAGATACACGCACACTTATTTCAAGTGATCGCATCGAAGCTGTCAGTGCTCTTAGCGATGCTTTTTTAAAGTTCTTAACAAATAAAATTCCTGAATATGCCTTAACATTTATTAAGCCGTACTATCCTGAAAAACAAGATAACGATGAAATTTTAAAATCTTTCTTTCTTTCTACGCCTGCAGTAAAAAATCGTATAAAAGTAAATTGTTCTCACTCGGTTTTTGCTCTTCTAACAATAGATTCAGATAGTCTACCAATTGATTTAAATTGCGTTGGCTCTATTTACAATGAAAAAACAAAAGAAAATGAAACGATTTTAGAATTTCCAAACTTAACAAGTTTAAATTCTCTTTATTTACCTATAAAACAATTTCTTACCGATCCTTCACTTGAGTCTTTTAGTTTCTTTTCCCGTCCTTTTGGAATTCAAGTTTTATTTGATCTCCTATTTAATTGTGCAACGCCAACCACTCACAATCAATTTGGATGGAGGTATTTTTTACGTAAATATTACCGAATGATGGATCCCGATGATGAAAAAAAAATGATTCAAGAAGTTTTAAAATTCTATTTAAAAAACGATTTTTCTTCTATTTCAAAGCACAATTTTTTACCAGAATCAAATGATATCAAAACAATTGGTGGATTTATTTATCTACTTTTAGCTAATGATTTCCTTAAATTTGAAACAGAAATTCCATCTGATCCCTTTATACTAGCAGAATATCTATTCAGAGCCTGCCTCTCTTTAACAACCTACTCCGAAATGAATGATCATGATTGTAAAAAATTATGGGAATGCGTTGATAAATATTACTGGAATCCTCTTGGGCGTTCGTCCAACAACAATTCAATTTATTCATCAATAAGAGAAGCAATATTAAAAGATCATATCCCTTTTAGTGTATTATCTGCCTATATCAATATATTAGGGTATTTATGGCACCCCGAATCCACCACAACTCATTGTCATGTTCCAGTCATTGCATTAAAAAAACCTTTTACTGTTTTTTTGCCGATACGATTACAAATGGATTGTGAAACAATCGATCATTATTTTTCCAAACATCCTTTTCCTAGTTCTCTAAATAAGATATTTACATCTTTTGTTCAGTCTTCAGATCTTTCATTAATTAAATTCCCTTTAATACCCTACTTTAAACGATTAAATATAAATCCACATTTGTTAAATAATACATTAAAGAAATGGATAAATTTACATTCCTCACATTTACAGTTAATTGGGCTACAGATTTATTTATCTTTTAATTCTACCATTCCAGAACCATCTTTTGTATTCATTGAATCCATTTACAAGTTACCCTCCATTTTCAGTTATCTTGAAACATGGCAACAAAAACAAGCCATTATTGCAGCTCTTATAAATCTTGCTGACCAAAATTTTGATGAAGCAATTCCTTTAATGATTCACTTTTATCAATTTAATTTTAAAAATTCTTCACCTATTCAATGGGTTAATTTATTGTTAGAGGTCAACACAGACTATTCGAATAAAATTGCTTACGAGTACTTTAAAAATAATAAAAATTATTTTTTAAAATCTATTCACAGAAAAGAATGCTGGCACATTTTTCAGGGTCTTTTGAGTATTGATGTTTATTCTGCTTTGGATTTATTTTATTTGTTAATGAAACGGGTTCCATTGCGAACTGAAAACCAATTTATCGATGCCTTAATTGCTTTACTGACACAATTTAAAAAATTAAATCCACTTACAGAACCTCATTTACAATTAAAAATAATAAAGGTATTTCAATTATTTTTTGATGTACCAAAAGAAGATATTGAATTTAAATATCATCAATTAGAATTTTCAAAATTATTATTCTTCTATTTAAAAATTCTTTATTCCAACCCTATTTTTGAACAAGATACAGATTATTTTTTATTGGAAAGTTGTCGACGAGAATATCTTACAAGAACACATAGGGCATCTCTTTGGAGTTTGCGTATTGAGTATCTTATTAATCAAAATCGTGCACAAGATGGAGCTATTTTTTATCAATTAATCATTGAAAATAAGTGGATTCAACCCTCTCAGTTAATACTAAAAAACCCTTTAAATAATTCAAAAACACTCATTGAAAGCCTCTTAAAAA
>JAUXSJ010000278.1 GCA_030679615.1 Parachlamydiaceae bacterium
CTATAGTTCCCTTCTTGAAAAAAGCGAAGGCAGGGCCTTCGCACTCAAAAGGTATGATAAATTTCGTTATTAATCATGCATTCTTCATCTAAAATTCCCTCTCTGCGTCTTCGTGATCTCTGTGGTAAAAAAAATTTAGCCTCATTTGTAATTTTATGAGTCGCTTGTTTATTCGCGCTTTTCATAAATCCGAACAACAATTATTATTAAATACAAAAAACGACAACCCATAACTTACATATGAAAAAACCTCTACCGTCATTTTCAAATAAATCATTTTACGTTTTCGCGTTAAAAGAAGGTAAAGAAATTCATAACAACCTTCTTGATTACAATCTCCTCCTTTTACAAGTTGGGAATGCCATTCACATTTCTTCTCCTAATAAACCCCCGCCCTCTTTTCAATTAATCATTAAAAATGACCAATAATTGTATTTCCTAGTTAGCAAACCAATTGATTTATTGCTAAATTCAAACGTTTTATCTTGCAAAAAACCATTTTTTTCCCTAACATCACTATTCTTTTACAACTCAATGACGAGGAGCAGATATGTCTACAACACCAAAAGATATTATATTTGAAGAAGACGCACGACATGCTTTATTAACAGGAATTAAAAAATTAATTGAGCTCGTTTCCTTCACTTTAGGACCTAAAGGAAGAAATGTCTGCATGGAAAAAAGTTGGGGAGCGCCTAATATCACGAATGACGGTGCAAGTATTATGCGAGATGTCATCTTATCTGATCCTTTTGAAAATATGGGAGCAGCGATGATTATAGAACTTGTTCAAAAAATTAAAGAAATATGCGGAGACGGAACAACAACTGTAGCAATTTTATCCGCAGCATTAGTGGAAGAAGGAATTAAAAACGTCTCTTCAGGAGCTAGCCCTATTGGAATTAAACGTGGGATTGACAAAGCGGTTGAAATTGTTGTTAAAGAAATCGAAAAAAACGCCATTCCCGTTAAAACAAAGCAAGAAACATCGAATGTCGCTACTGTATCTGCTTCAGGAAATCGAGATATTGG
Organism: Parachlamydiaceae bacterium; assembly: GCA_030679615.1. GTDB lineage: Bacteria > Chlamydiota > Chlamydiia > Chlamydiales > Parachlamydiaceae > JAUXSJ01. The sequence continues at coordinate 1,033 of JAUXSJ010000278.1, forward strand.
AGACATGATTGCTGACGCAATGGAAAAAGTGGGAACCTCAGGCGCGATCACCATTGAAGAAGGAAAAACAACAGAGACAACGATTGAAGTTGTGACTGGAATGAAGTTTGATCGAGGATATGTCAGCCATCATTTATGCACGAATATCGAAAAAATGACAGTTGAAATGGAACATCCGCAAATTCTACTCGTCAATAAAAAAATTTCAAACATCCATGAACTTCTTCCTGTTTTACAATCAACAGCTGCAGCAGGATCAGAACTATTAATTATCGCTGAAGATTTTGAAGGTGATGTCATCACTACTCTTGTTGTCAATAAGTTAAGAGGTACTCTTAAAGTAGCGGCTGTTAAGGCGCCTGGTTTTGGTGATCGCCGTACAGCCATGTTACAAGATATTGCCGATTTAACGGGCGCGACAGTTATTTCGGAAGAAGTGGGAATGTCCCTCAATGAAATTCCCCCAACTGCTTTAGGAAGCGCTGAAAAAATTATCATCACTAAAGATTCAACGACAATTACAGGCGGCGGCGGAACTTCAGAACAAATTGCCTCACGCATTAAACAAATCGACGCAGAGATTGAATTAACAACGAGTTCATACGAAAAAGAAAAACTGCAAGAAAGACGAGCTAAGCTATCAGGTGGAGTTGCTGTCATTAAAGTTGGCGCGGCAAGTGAAACTGAAATGAAACAGAAAAAACAAATGTTCGACGATAGTTTGAACTCGACAAAGGCAGCGCTTGAAGAAGGAATTGTCCCAGGAGGCGGAGCCGCTTTACTTAATGCATGTAAAGCATTAGAAAATTTACATCTTGAAGGTGACGAAGCAATTGGAGCAAAAATTGTTTTAAAAGCATGTGGAATGCCATTGAAGCAAATTGCGATTAATACTGGATTTGATGGAAGCATCATTTTAAATCAAGTTTTAAAGTCCCCTAAGAATTTTGGATTTAATGCATTGAATGAGCAAGTCGAAGATCTGATTTTAGCAGGCGTAATAGATCCAGCTAAAGTTGCAAAATCTACTATTAGGTATGCAGCATCGACTGCGGGAACGATTCTTCTTTCTGAAGTATTAATTGTGGATGCTAAGGAAGACTAACATTGCCTCTGCGATAACTTAAACGAATTTCTTTAGGTCACTACAAGGTAGTCTGGCCGTCCCGGCCTGATTCAGGCCGGGACGGCCTGACTACCATGTAGTGACCTAAGAAATTCTTGTAAAAATTTAAAATAACTGTGAAAACTAAATTTCCTTCGATTTATCCAATCATTTTTTCTTTTACTTTTATCTTTAGTTGGTGGTTTTTTGCATTTGAAAATTTAACAACCTCAACGACGACATCCAGTGAAAATACGCTAGAATCCCCTGGTTTAGCTCTTTCTACCCACGCAATACTCTCTAAAGTGTCACAATTAGATCGAAATGAAATCCAACAAGCTTTAGCTGGAAATTTTTCATTAATGCGTGAATTAATCCAACGATGGGAAACAGATGCAAAACACTTATCAGATCATGGGATTCCTGGAATTCAACATTTATCAAAAGACCAGTATTTTCAATCCTGTTTTATTGAACACATTCTTAGCCGATGCCCCAAATCCATTAAAGATCAACTCAATCGTTCGCTCCGTCTAAATTCCTTAGTGGATGCATCCAATCGAAAAGTCACAATTTTGGATTCCTTTAATCGATTTCTTCCTCAAAGCTATATTAGTGCCTCTTACTTATTAGCGATTGCCCCTTCTGATGAAATTCTAGCTATTCCCAAAGGCCTCCGCTACCTTTCACATATTTACAATCCAGTCCACTTAAATAAAATCCCAAAAAATAGCCATCAAATTGTTGGTGAAAAACTTAGTCAAAGTAAGCCGGATATTGTCTTTACAGCACCTTATTCCCATCCTCCTTTGCTTGAAATGTTACAACGTCAAAAAATAAATCTTTATAATTTACATCATCAAAATACCCTAAAAGAGATCCAACAATCTCTTCTTAAAGTGGGTCATCTATCTAACCATATTCTTGAAGCTCAACTTCTTTCTCATTTCATTGACTCCTGTTTTCTAGCCATTGATAATCGCTTATTAGTTTTAAATTATTTTGATGCTCGCACCCCGATCTCACTTTTATGCCTTACCTTACATCAATCGTTCGAATTACCCACATCTAAATCACTAATTGGGCAATTATTAAACAGAGCCACATCTTTTTACCCTCAAATACAGTGTCGTATTCCTTCCGATGAAAATGCTTGGTCCATTTCCACAAATATTGAAAAAATTTATTTGTCGAATTCCGATGTCCTCTTCATTTGCACATCCCTTTCTGCACAACAAAAAAAAGATCAAAATCATTTCATTTTAGGGCAATTGAAAGCTTTTAAAAATAATAAAATTTTTTACTTTGATAGCGCGCTACACAATTCCGCTAATCAATATATTGCTTTGGCTTATTTTGATTTATTTCAAAGTCTAACCTCAATGATGATCTTATGAGAAATTATCAGCTTACATTTCATTCTTCTTATCATTCTTGGTTAATCGTCGCTTTGATATGGCTTTTTATCATGAGTGGCCTAACTCTTTTTGTAGGCGATACTCCATGGCAATCTGTTTGGCAAGGAATCAATGAACGTCTTTTTAATGGTACTTCAAATTGGAATCCTCTTTTGGACGAAAGAATTCCACGATTAATTGTCTTAATTTGTACAGGAGCATCATTAGCTGTTTGTGGAGCTATGATGCAATCTCTTTTTCACAATCCTTTAGCTTCGCCAAGCATACTGGGCATTAGTTCTGGTGGATGTCTTTCCGTCATTTTAGTTTTTATTTATCAACTCTATCACTCATATCCCTTTTTCATTCCTCTCGCTGCTTTTTTAGGCTGTTTTTTAACACTTTGTCTTGTTTATGGCTTAGCCAAATTTCAACACGGAAAATATTTAACAAATCTTATTTTAACCGGAATTGCTATTTCCACTTTACTGATTTCCGTCCAGGGACTTATTTTATATGCTTTAAGAGATCATTGGCAGCTTATTCAAACAATTACGGAATGGGAAGCCGGATCGTTAAATGATCGACATTGGCAACATGTTCACATGCAACTTCCTTTAACTCTCATTGGCCTAATGGGATGCTGGTATTATCGGAGTGAATTAAATTTATTAGCTTTAGGCGAAGAAGAAGCGACTCATTTAGGTGTCGATGTCAAACTTGTACGAAGAAATTTATTTTTTTGCATTGCTTTATTAACAGGCGGAGTTTTAGCTGCAGTTGGAGTCATTCCGTTTTTTGGTCTAATTCTTCCACACCTGATTAGGCGATTATTTGGATGCAATCATTTTATCATGATTCCTTTTTGTATTATCGGTGGAGCTGGGGTATTTATTTTAATGGACCTAATTCTTAGGGTTTTTGATTTACATAATATCTCGATTGGAAATCTTTCCGCTGTAATAGGAGGATTATTTTTCCTTTATCTATTATTTAAGCCTCAGCCTAACCCGAGTCAATCAATATGATTCTTGATCTTAAAAACCTATCATTCATCAAAAACAAAAAAACTCTTATTAAAAATTTTTCTTTTTCATTTAAACAAGGAAACTTGTATGGAATTTTAGGTCCAAATGGAGCAGGAAAATCAACTCTTTTAAAAATCATTTCCCAACTTTGGAAACCGACTCAAGGAGAAATCTTTTGGAATAATAAAAATTTTAAAGATTGTTCGCGATTAGAAATGAGTCAAATCATTTCCTGTGTTCCCCAGAACCCTAATGTCCAATTTGATTTTTCTTGCTTAGAACTAGTTCAAATGGGTCTTTACGCTCGACCATTATCATCAAAAGTCTTTGATTCTGTTGAACAAGCACTAACGCAAGTGGATGCGTGGCATTTACGTCATAAAAATTTATCTGAATTATCCGGTGGAGAAAAACAACGTATATTTATAGCAAGAGCTTTAGTAACAGATGCTCCTGTTATTCTATTTGATGAACCTACAACTCATTTAGATTTACGTCATCAATTGGAAATCTGGCAATTACTTCAACAACTTGCACAACAAGGAAAATTACCGATTGTTATTGCTCACGATATCCAGCGCGCGAAACATTACTGCAATGAACTTCTTATTATTCATGAAGGGCATTTATATCAATCTGGCTTATCAAAAAATGTGCTTACATCTCAGGTTTTAGAAAACATCTTTGGTTTAACAAATTCTTTACTTCTTTCTAGTTTTTCTTAATATTTAAAAATATTTTTTAAAATAATAATTATTATACCAACCTTTATCTCAATTTAACAAAATTATATTAAAATATATTTTTATAATTAATGTAATAAGGAGATAATAAAGATGTATTCACTTTTTTTATATAATCAACATAATAACTTACCTTCTTTTAATTCTGATTTTGAATCCAAGGATTCAAATTCAGATAATTCAGTATTTAATTTAATAAGTAATTTGTCATTTCCATCTATTAATATTGGAGAAGAAAACACTGGAATTAACATTAAAAAAAGAAAATTTGAGCAAACAACACCAGAATTGTTCGAATCGACAAAAAAAATTAAAAAAATGAAGCTCCTCGAAAATGACATTGATACAAAAAACGAATTTCCAGCAATAAATGCAAAAAAATTCTATAAAGAATTAAGTTTAAATAATCCAAAAATAAAAATGCTTGACTACTCCCCACTTTGTTGTCGTTTTAACGATATTCCTTGTCCAAAAGAAACACATATTAAATTGGATCATGAGAAAGATGATTTATATTTGCACGCCAATCAAGTGGTTCTAAATGATAGACAATTTATAGCCACTCAATATCCAATGATTTACGAAGCAATGGATTTTAAATTATGCGAATCCTTTTGGAAAATGAGCGCTAAAGGTAATTTAATTGTTGATTTAACAAATAGTTCAGATCAAAAAAAAGGTCTCACAAAATATGCTCCGGAAGAAGAAGATGATGAATTAGGATACGGAAATACTTTTATTGTGTGTACAAATAAAGAATCCATGTCATCTTTAAACGCAACTTACTATCAATACTCGGTTGAAACAGAAAATGAAGAAGAGGTTTCGGTTGATCGATTACATTTTGAAAATTGGCCTGACCAGCAAGCTCTTGATGTGAATCAACTAGACGAGTTAGTAAATATTGTGAATGATAAACAAAAAAATCCA
>JAUXSJ010000021.1 GCA_030679615.1 Parachlamydiaceae bacterium
CAGTAAAGATGATTTTAGCGCCTTTATTCAAGGCTTGACTTAGACGTAACCAAATGACAGGGAATTCCTCTGTTAAATCGAGTCCTAATAAAATGGCTATATCAAGCTCTTCACATTCTTTGATTTCAATTTCCATCCCTGCAGGAAGCCCTTCTTCATCTAATGATTTAATCGGCATTCCAATACGATGATCCACGTGATTAACTCCAAACCCATCTCTGACTAATTGTTGAAAAAGAAAATTTTCTTCTGTCGTTAATGGATTTCCGCCCCAACCAGCTAATTTTTTTGAAGGTCTTGCTTCAATAATTTTTGAAGCGATAAGCGTTAAAGCTTCATCCCAACTAGCTTCTTCCAATTTACCTTGACGACGTATCATCGGGTGCTGAAGTCGATTTTCATGATGTGAAAATTCATAACCAAACCAACCCTTATCACACATCCATATGTCATTCACCGATGGATTTTCTTTCGATCGGGTCCGCATGATTTCGCCGTCACGTGAATCCACAATCATGCTGCATCCTACAGGACAAAGCGTGCAAGTGGTATTAGTCGAATCATTATCCCATGGGCGTGCGCGAAATCGATAAACATTACTTGTTAAGGCACCAACAGGACAAATCATAATAGTATTACCAATAAACTTTGACTCTGCAGGTTTTCCATGAGGAGTCCCCACTTCAGTGCGATAACCTCTTTCAATAAATTCAAGAGCATTATCACCGGAGATAAGGTCTGAAAATCGTGTACAACGAGCGCATGTAATGCATCGTTCTCGATCGAGCATCAAAACTGAACTTAATGGTAGGGGCTTTTTAAACTGACGTTTTTGTTCAAAAAAGCGACTTAATCCAGGTCCGTATTTAATGGTATTATCCTGTAAAGGACATTCCCCAGCCCGATCACAAATAGGGCAATCCAAAGGATGATTAATGAGTAAAAACTCAATCATCTCTTTCCGACCTTCTTCAGCAATTTTACTTTGTGTTTTTACAACCATACCTTCTGTCACTTCTAGCGTACAAGAAGTTTGGAGTTTATTCATTTTTTCTACTTCAACCAAGCACATTCGGCATGCGCCAAAAGGTGGCATACGATCTTGATAGCAAAAAATGGGAATTTCAATTCCCAATTGTTTTGCTGCTTGATAAACAGTTGTTCCTTTATGAACTGAATGATTTGCTCCATCAATCACAAAATTAATCATTGTTGCATTTTGATCACTCATGATATTCCTCTTATGGTCACAAGTTGATCTTTCTTCAAATAGGGATAAGAAATAGGCATTTCAGGTAACGCATCCCAATAAGGATTTCTTTTAATGGCAGCTTCAAATTCCTCTCTAAATTCTTTAATCGCACTCATAATGGGTGGAGCGGCACCAGCAGCTAAGGGACAAAACGAATTCATTTCCATGCTGTGACAAATTTGATTAATCAGTTCTAAATCCCCTTTTGTCCCTTTCCCTGCATCAATTCTAGATAAAACTTGTACGACCCATCTTGTACCTTCGCGACAAGGAGTGCATTTCCCGCAGGATTCATTTTGATAAAATTCCATCAAACAAAGGGCCACCTTTACCATATCCGCAGAATCATCCATCACAATAATGGAAGCTGTTCCAAAAGCCGAATTGACTTTAGCTAAGGAATCAAAATCCATCGATATATCTAAATGTTTAGAAGTTAATAAAGAACAAGAAGAACCACCTGGATAACAAGATTTAAAAGTTCTTCCTGGTAGCATTCCACCTGCGTAATTAAGAACTTCCTTTAAACTAACTCCAATGGGAAATTCAAAACAGCCTGGTCGTTGAACTTGACCGCTAACTTGAAAAATTTTTGTTCCTGTACTTCCTGGAATTCCAATTTTCTGAAACCACTCTACGCCATTATTAACGATATGTACCACATTACAAAGTGTTTCCACATTATTTATAATGGTTGGTTTTCCGTAGAGACCTTGAACAGCTGGGAATGGAGGTTTAAGTCGTGGCGTGGCTCTAAACCCTTCTAAGGAATTCAATTGAGCTGTTTCTTCACCAGCAATATAGGCTCCAGCACCGGGATGCACTGTGATGGTTAAAGAATAATCAGATCCAAATAAGGGATGTTCAAGATAGCCTTTTTCTTTCGCTTCTTGAACAGCTTTTCTTAATCGAGAAATTCCTTCGTAGTATTCACCACGGCAATAAATAAACGCATGCTTGGCTCCGATTGCATAAGATGATAGAATCATTCCTTCAATCAATTGATGGGGATCGCGTTCGATTAATAATCGATCTTTAAATGCACCCGGCTCACTTTCATCACAATTACAAACAAGATATTTTGTCGATGAATCGTTTGGGATAAACCCCCATTTCTTACCCGTCAAAAAACCTGCTCCACCACGACCTCTAAGACCAGATTGCTTCACCATTTCAATGAGATCTGATGGTTGAACATAAGGGATGGCACGACGAATTGCTAGATAGCCACCATTGGATTCATATTTTTCTAGAGTATATTGATCTGGAATATCGGTATACTTCATCAATACTCTCATTTCATCCATGATATTCCTCCACATTTTTAGTAGGAGAAGGACGACCAGAGTTTTTTTTTACATTATCAAGAATTTGATCGATCTGATTTTCTAGAATAGGACCAATCACTTTTGTATCAGCGATCATCATAGGTGCACGATCGCAAGCTCCTAAGCATTCGGAAGGAATGACGGTGAATTCTCCATCTTTTGACATTTCATGTGGAGCAACTTGAAGTTTTTCGCATAATTTTTGAAGGATGTTACCAGCTCCCCTTAATTGACATGACACATTTTTGCAAACATGAAGAAGATGTTTTCCAACAGGATGTTCATAAAACATGTCATAAAAAGTGACTACAGAATGGACCTCATTGGTTTCGAGTCCAAAAAGCATCGCGACTTCCGATTGTATTTCTAGAGGTAGATAACCGATTTCTTCTTGAGCAACATGTAAAGCAGGAATGAGTGCCGAGCGTTTGACGGGATATTCAGATTGCAAATTTAAAATATGCTGGATCGTTTGTTCAGAAAGTTTCAAAGAGAAAATTCTCCTAGCTAATTGTCATGTAGTAGTAAAAACTATTCGTTTCAATAAATTTTTACTACTGCATAACAAGCTTTAGCGAGGAAGTCAATAAATTATTTTAAGCAACAGATTAAATCTTAAAAAAGATGATTGTTGAAAATGATCTATTTTTTCTTATGATAAAAACTAAACAAAACAGCATTTTTTGTTCAAACCTGTTGCAATTTAAGAAATACAGCATGTTATCTCGAAAAGACTTCAAAATACTTTTTGGAGTGCGAAGGCCTTGCCTTCGCTTTTTTTCAATAGGAATATCGAGATGATGTGGCGTCATTTCGACACGATTCATTCAAACTATAGAAGCAAATATGATCACAACATTGTTCAAATACATGAATTGATTCAATTAAATCCAAACAAAGCTTAAAAGCAATATCCGAATCATAAAAAAGCGAAGGCAGGGCCCATCCTATTACCCATAAGTAAAAAAGTAACTAATGATTAGTATTTTGATTGCAGTTGGTTGCATTGTAAAATTAAAAAAACAGGTTAAGCATGCATACGCATCAGAACAAATAATACTTTACATTTAATGATTTCTAATTATCGAGTCGTATACGATTGATTCTGAATAGCTTTTGAATCGCTCTGACGAGCTCTATGTCTTTTTTTATCGTATTCCCACAGTTCCTTCGTCGCTCGTAAACTCGCTCCTCAGTCACTGTGGGCTGTAATGGGAGTCGTCCTACGGACTCTAGAACAAAAATGCAAAGGTTCTCTTAATTTTATTAGTGTTTTTTAATTTGTTCTAGAGTCCGCAGGACGACTCTCATTACAGCCCACAGTGACGAAGGAACTGTGGGAATACGATAAAAAAAGACATAGAGCTCGTCAGAGCGATTCAAAAGC
>JAUXSJ010000285.1 GCA_030679615.1 Parachlamydiaceae bacterium
AGCAACGAAGGAACTGTGGGAATACGATAAAAAAAGGCATAGAGCTCGTCAGAGCGATTCAAAAGCTATTCAGAATCAATCGAATACGACTAGGTAAATACATATCATTAAATGCAAAGTATTTTTGTTCTGCCTTTTAGAGAGAATATTGATGGTACGATATCATTTTCGACTCAAATTATTTATGCACTTTAATAGATAGAATTGATTGAGTAAAATAAAATGACACCGCATCATCATTATTCTCTCTTAAAAAAAGCGAAGGCAGGGCCTTCGCACTCCAAAAATATTATGAAATAATTTTATTTTATGATTTCTCTAAAGTTATAATTTGAACAGGATAATTGTGTTCAGTAAAGAGTTTACAAATGGATTCAGAGCATTCAACTTCTGCCGAGTGATGCACAGTAACTTCAAACGGAATTAAATCATCCCTATTAAATTTAAAATTTTCTGTAGACTTCGGAAACAAATTCCAATAAACAAATAATGTATTAATAAATCCACTAATTTGTTTTGTTGTTTTAAATACATCATTGTAAGCATCGAAATAAGTTATTTTACTTAATGCTGATGAAGAACTCGAAATCAATCCACTGCTTTTAATTATGAAATTTTTAAAAATAAATTTATAATTATGATCATGCATTTTTACACTATCAAGAGGTTTTATTTGATGTTTTTTATTATGCATAAATTTATTAAACTTTACAAAATTTTGACCTATTTGAACGCTAAAGCTAATAGTATTTAAAATATGAATATACTTAGATAAGTTTTGTGCGATTGGTTTTTTTATAATTTTTATTTCTTGCAAAAACTTAATACTATAGAGCAAATGAGATGCAAATCGAGATGTATTAATTATAACTTTTAACCATTTTAATTTACTGTGAGTTAAAGAAAATTCATATTTTACGTTTGGGTCAATATCCCTAGGATCGATTGGTTTAATATTTTTGGAATTTTCTTTTTTACTGAACAAATAATTAATCCCATAATTAATTAAATTCAAAACATCATAAATAATAATGGAAGCATGGAAAAATTTATGTATATGATGGGCTCCATGATGCATGTTATCTAAAAATTGAAAGCTTTCTTTAGGCAACTTAATTTTTAAAAAAGGACTAATGAAATGAAAAGTTTTTTCAAAAAGCTCAGCACCTTTTTCATATAAATTAATTTGTTTGAAAAATTGATCTAATTTAGATCTTTTTATTTCTACATTTCGATTGTTATTTTGATAAGTAATTTGAATTCTATATGAATCATTTATGCAATTATCGCCGCACATAATTTAGTCCTTATTATAAATTAATATTATTTAAAAATACGTATAAGAATACATTTTATTTTTATTTCATGCAATGAAGAAGGTTCACTCCCCTCTTTTCATGAATTCTTAAAAACTGTAAGATCAAAAATTATTAAAGCAAACCAGGAGTGATAGAAATGTCTACAGCATTAATTATTATTTTAGTCATTGTGGCTTTCATTGTTTTGTGGGGAGTCGGAATCTATAATCGCTTAATTCAGTTACGAAACCAAGTCAATAATGCATGGAGCCAAATTGACGTTCAACTTCAAAGACGTTACGATTTAATTCCTAACTTGGTTGAAGCTGTTAAGGGCTATATGACTTATGAAAAAGGCACATTAGAAGCTGTCATTAGTGCTCGCAATACCGCTCAACAAGCAAGAGAAAAAGTTGAAGAATCTGGTGGACCAACTTCCGGTTCCATTAAAGAATTAGCAACAGCAGATATGGCTTTAAGAGGAGCTGTGACGAATATCATGGCTTTAGCTGAAAACTATCCTCAGTTGCGTGCAAGTGAAAATATGCAACAATTACAAGAAGAATTGAGCTCCACAGAAAATAAAGTCGCGTTTTCTCGCCAATCTTATAATGACAGTGTAATGCTATACAATACTGCACAACAAGAATTTCCTGCTGTAGTTTTGGCTAGTACATTTGGACATCATCCCGTTGAGTTATTCCAAGTTGATGACGTTCAAGCACGCAAAGCTCCTAAAGTCTCATTTTAATGATTTCTTAAGGTATAGGTCTACAAATGGCGATGAATTTTTGGGAAGCTCAACGTAAAGCAAAATCAAAAACAGTTCTTTACTTAATTGTTTTTGTTTTGCTTACACTAGTAGCATCTACTTTAGCAGAATTTGCCATGCGTGAATATGCTGGTGAAGAGTATGCAAGTTCAAATATCCCCTTTGTTGGTTTAGCTTTTTTAGGAGGTACATTTCTTGTCGCTGGCTTTAATTATCTTAGCTATGTAAGTTCTGGTGGATCTTATGTAGCAGAATCTGTCGGAGCTTTCCTTGTCGATCCGAATACAAGACATCCTCGCGAAAGGCAATTAATAAATATTGTCCATGAGCTTGCCATAGCTACAGGTTTGCCAATTCCTCCAACTTATATACTAGAAGCTGAAGAAATTAATGCATTTGCAGCTGGAACTAGTCCGGAGAATGCAGCTATCTGTGTGACAACAGGATGTCTAAATTTATTAAATAGAGATGAATTACAGGGTGTATTAGCACATGAATTTGGACATGTATTTAATCGTGACATGACGATTGGAATGCGTGTAGCTGCCATGTTAATGGGATTTTTCATTGTTTCTTACATTGGACTAAGACTTCTTCAAGGAAGCATGTATTTTGGAGGACGTCGAGATGATGAAGATCGACGTGGAAATCCAATAGTATTAGTCGCTTTTATATTTATTATTGCGGGAATGATTACTTGGTTTTTTGGATCCATATTACAAGCGATGGTGAGCAGGCAAAGAGAGTATTTAGCCGATGCTTGTTCTGTACAATATACAAGAAATCCAGAAGGCATAGCAAATGCTTTAAGAAAAATAGAAGCATACAATGTTTCTGATATGCCTAAAACCGGAAAAGCTTTTGCACATCTTTATTTTAATCAACATCCATCTTTTTGGTCTCGATTATTTGCTACCCACCCACCTATCGAAGAACGCATTGCAGCGATTGAAGGAAAAGATTATATAAATAATCCTCCTCCCCCACCACTGAACTGACATTTGAGAAAATTTATAAAAATTTTTATTTTCTTTTACTCTCAAGCTTTTGCTTCATAAAATCATCAGGCAAAGAAGTTCTAAATAAAACTGGAATTTGCTCATGCCGAGCAATGGTGAAAATTTTACTTAAAAAATCACGATCTTTTTCAGAATTCATACTAATTAAAGATTTAGACAATAACCATGCCTTTACTTTTAGGGGTTTTTTTGTATATGTATCAATATTAATTTCATTATTATCTTCTAAATTTGTTCCGGAAAGAATTTCCTGAGGACCCATTAAGCGATTTAGATACGGGTGATACGTGGAATCTGAAGCATTTATATTTTTAAAATATTCAATAACATTTTTTAGTTTATTTAATTCTGAAATTATATTTGTTTCTTTATTGATTAAAAATAATTTAAAAAATTCTTCTTTTTCTTTCAATTTATTAAAATTATTTAAGCTATAATATTTAATCATAACATCTAAAATATGAGACAATCGATTAAAATTTTCAGAAGTTATATCTTCATCTCTACAATCAGGATAAAATTTTTCGATATAATGTAAGCTTAGAATCAATTCTTCTAAAGCAAAATAATCCTTATCTAAAAAAACTTCTTTTACATTGTTTAATGTAATAAAAATTTCATCTATATTTTTTCTGTCATTAGAATTTTCTAATAAAGTTATTAATTTTAATATCTTATCTAAATATCCCAATTGTTTAAAAAAAGTTTCTTGTTGGCTAAATTGATCTATCCATTTATCACATTCATGATTCAATCGACCTATTCTATCAATGATTGTGTTAGATTTGATTTCATTGAATAATATTTTTTCATTAAAGCGATTATACAGATCAAAAATATATGCCGATAAAATTTTTCCTTTTTGTGCCATCGAATACCAATTTGCTTGCATAGGTACTGTAGAGTCAGGTGTATGCAGATCTTCTGGTGAAGTATGTACAATTGATTCATAAGGAACTTCAAGGACTTGAAATACACGACGATTTCCCTCGAAAAAAAATGTATGAGATTCATCAATGATTGAAGTGCATAAATATGGCCATTTACCTATAAGATACCCTTTATATTCATCAAATATATTTACTAAATTAGAAGCACAACCCAAAAATTTATAATTCTGGTTGTCTATATCATAATAGTTAAAAACTTGATTATGTAATAAGATTTCATTATTTTGAATATACTTTAAATTATTGATAAATTGATTTGTATTTCTAAATAATAATTCATAATGAGCTTTTTGTTTTACTAGATCTGGAGAGTTTTTAAAATAATTTTCAATAAATGCTTGTTCAAAATATGATAAAGGTGTTAATAAATCTTCTGTGGAGTTGATTTTTAAATTGTTTATAAAATCGTCAGGTAATTTTCCTGTTTTTATAGAACTTAAATTTTCATTTACATTGATATTTCTAATTTGAATTTTTTTATTGTAATCATCTTTAGATTTAATCAATTTAAATTCGTTTAAAGTGATTAAAATAAAAAACACTGAAGAAATCCTTTTGATTTCTTCGTCAACATTATAACTTGAAATTAGATCAGTTACAAAAATTTTTTTACAAATTTTTTTAAAAAATCCTAACTGGTTATCAAATTGATTAATTAAAAATTTTTTTTCATTTACAATAATTTTTTTTGAATAATTTAAAGCAAGATATTTTAAACTCTCATTAAAAAAATTCCCTAATAATTCTTTTTGCTTTTCATCCATTAATATTTTTACTTTATTAACCAGTCGATTTTTTGTAATTATAATTTCATTTTCATTTTTTTTATTAAATCTAATTCGATTGATTGAATCAACTTCACTAAAACAATCAAAATTTGGATCTTTTAAATTAAAAACTATTTGTTTTACATCATTCATTATTAAACCATATTATTTTATCAGTGTTATTATAAATAATGTATTATAATAAAATTTTAATTAAATTAAAAGTAAATTTTACATATTAAATTTTACAGAATTGCTGAACAATTAATCGATGTTGTTTCAAAAATTTCTGATATTAAAAAAGACGCTTTAGAATTAATAAGAACTAATAATGAAGTTAAAAGTCTTCTTTAATAAAAAATCTTACATTAATTCAGAACGGCTCTCGTTATAACTCACATTGAGATAAAAAAAGTCGCGAAAGCGGTGAAATCATGTAGCCACAGGCATCAGCCTAATGGTTGTTAAGTTAAAAAAATTGTTATTAATTTGATTGACACGTAAGCATAAAATGCCGTCCTTACAGGACTCGATGAATATTTTACGTTTACCCAGGCATCCGCTTCGCTTCGACCTGGGCTATGAAATGCCGGCCCGTTGGGTCTAAAGGATTCTTGCTTAAAGTAAATTAATTTAATTATATAAGGTTAAATACTTTAAAATATCACTCCAAGATAAAATCTTTCAGGCCCAACGGGCCGGCATTTCATAGCCCAGGTCGGAGCAAAGCGGAGGCCTGGGTAAACGTAAAATATTCATCGAGTCCTGAAAGGACGGCATTTTATACTTACGCCCTAAAATCGAGACAGAGATCACAGTGGTTAATTTTTACGCCATTGTCGCTTAAGTCGATTACATTGCTCCCCCACTAGCCCTAGGTATTTAGTAAAAAAAAATTATTAATTAAAATTTATTAACTAGAAACAACTTATAATATCAATAATTAAAAAAAATTAATTATCACAATTAAAATTTATTGTTATTTTATTAAGATTGTGTTAAATTAATTTTTTACAATAAAATTTAATTAGGAATTAAAATGCTAGAAACTATTGGATTTAAATTTACTCGGTTTTTTTCTTTATTTATAAATGAAACGACACCTGCAAATAAAATTAAAGAATTAGATCAAATTACAAAATCTGTATTTGGTTGTATTGCATTAGGTGCAGTTGGAGATACATTAGGTTTTGGATCTGGGCACTCAAATTCAAGATATATAACTCCATGGGAATTGTGTGGGGACACGGCATTAATACAAAATGTAATTAATAAAAATTTTCAAGGTAACTATCGTAACATTTGTTTTAAAGACGATCAAGGAAATCAAAAGTGGGTTATTTCTGACGATACGATATTACATTTTATGCAAGCGCAAGTTGCAGCCTCTGACTTTAATGCAAATCAACCTATTGATAAATTCATTCAAGAAATAGCAAAAAAACATGTACAAACTCTACATTATCAATTAAATCACCAACAAAACGAACGATTTTTTGGTTTTTCCACACAAAGAACTTGGAATCAATTTAAAGATGATCCTGTTAATTGGAAACATTTTATTAATTATAATTCAGAAGCGACTGGTTGTGCTGGCACAATGAGAGGTATGGTTTTCGGTCTAATATATCCAGGAGAAAATAACCAAGATCAATTAGTGAAATTAGCTGTAAATGCTGCATTTTTAACAAATCCGAGTTTAGTAAGTGCTCTTGGCACCTTAGCCTCTGCATCATTTACTTCTTTTGCATTAGCCGATATTGCAATTAGTGATTGGATACCGCAATTAATGATCAATTTTCAAAGAGCGTATGAATATTTAAACGCTCTTAAAGATAATGAAAATCTTCCAAAAGCATATAAAGATTTAATAGTTCAATGTTTAAATGAAGAAGAGTGGGAACACGCTTATGAATGTTGGAATTATTTTTATGAGGAAGCTTTAAAAAATGAACCTATTCCATCAAGAGAAAACTTACCAAAATCTTTTATTGAAAGAGATTGCTTACATAAAAAAATTGAAGAATTTGCAAATAAAAAACCTTCTTATCCTAATGCTCTAACCAATGGAGATCGTGCTGATACTTCAATATTTTTAGCATTTCACGGCTTATTAGCTGGAATAAGGTTACTGCTTGATCAATCTACGGATCAAATCATAGATTCACAATCAAAACCAAGTAATCTTCGAGCTTTATTTTCAAAATTGACCAATGAAAAAAAAGAAGCAATTGTGGATGAAATCGTGCAGTTTACTGTGATACATGGAGGAGATTGCGATTCAACTGGTGGTATTGCGCTTTCCTTATATGGAAGCATTTTTGGTATTGAAGGTGTTGAAGAAAAGCATGTTTTTCAAACAGAAATAGCTCAACATGTTTATGATATTGCTGTAAAAATAGGATCGATTACAAAACAAGCTTTATCTAGAAACGCTAAAATGACAAACTTGCAACCCTAAATGTCGCCTCAGATAAAACCCTGTCTAACCCTAGCTCCAACGCTTCGACTTGTCGAAGCGTTGGAGCTAGGATTAGACAGGATTTTATCTGAGCGACATTTAGGGTTGCAAGGACCTACATTTTATGATTAGCGTCAATTAATTAATAATATTTTTTTAACTTAAACCCAACGATTTCCTAGTATAGATTTGGATGTTTGCAAGCTTTGCAATAGAAAATAAAATGCTTAAATGGTTTTTTTCAACAGGATCTTGTGTCGCCAATAAACTTTTAGGAATAATCCATCCTAATACCTTCAAGCCTTCCTTGACGTGCGTATTTAAATTGATTTCGTTATGTAGTTCCTTAAAAGTTTGTGATAGTATTTCATTAGGGCCCATAATACGATTTAAATGAGGAAGAAACCCTTCTTCATTTGGGTATTGTGCATTATTAACAGGTTTAACTTGTTCTAATAATGATTTAATAATGTTTAGTTCTCTTAAAACATCATACTCTTTTGTTGGATCGTCGGTTTGAAATAAATCTCTATAAATTTTTTCTTTTTCATTTTCATTTAAAATGCTTTTTTTAAAATAATTAATCATTAAATTTAACTCAATTTGAGGACGATTAAACTCTTGATCGATCGCATAAAAATGTCTGTTTTTTAGCTCTGGAAATTTCATTTCTAAGTTTTGCAATGCTAACAAAACTTCTTCTAGTTCGTTTAAATCTTTATCTCAAATAATTGAAATTTTCTTACATTCGTTCATAAAATTAGAAATTTTCTCTACAGTATCTCTTTTTTCAGAATTTTTTATAAAATCGATCATATTATCATAAATTTCAGTAGAATCCGGATTTTTAAATTTTAAATCTTCAAGCTTATACCAAAGATCTGTGCAATATTGTTGTAATCGCATTGCTTGATCAATTGAATCTGAATTAAAACTATTATCCATCCTTTT
>JAUXSJ010000292.1 GCA_030679615.1 Parachlamydiaceae bacterium
ATGGTCTTTATGCATCATTAAATGGATTTTAATTATAAATCGAAAGAAGAAGTTAATTTGGCATAAAAATTGCATGGTTTATTACAAGTTCACATTATAAAAGAGGACTTATTATGAATCCAATAAATGATATAAAAATTAATGATATCGATTCAAATAAATTTAATAAAAATCAAAATAAACATTCTCTAGAAAAGAATAATAAAGTAACCATGCAAAAAGAAAAAATTAATGTTTCCTTGCATGATGATAAGAAATTAGATCGCCAGATAGAAAGAGTAGAAAGTAATGAAGCAGAGGCACTCGATTTAGAAACATTAATTAAACCTGAAAAATCACACAAACAAACATCTATTTCTGAAAAAAGTGAAGGATTTTATAATTGCATTGGTCGTAAAAAAGACAAATCTTCAGGTGGATATTTTTATATATTTGAAGTGAAAAAAGAATTTCAAAATTTAGAAAAAGATGAAGAAAACAATGCTATTATTAAAGTCCTACGTGAACTATACCCTGCAACTCAAGTAGATCCTGTTGGAATAGATAAGTATTTAAAACAATCAGATTTATTTAGAAAGCTTGGATTTGAAAAAAATGGTGACCACTTAATTTTTCCCGATGAAAAAATATTAAATAGTCGATGGTTAAATTTAAAAAAAGATAATCCATATCTTCATCCTTTAAATTTAATATCCTCTGATGGGATAGCAGACGACAAGTCATTTATAGAGGCGATTAAACAAGGAAACATTATTATTTCAAATGGACCAGAGTTTCTTCATGATCATTTTTTTCATGTAATGCCTCGTATTTTATTACTTTCAAATCATGAACCTAGTTCTATAGGAAAGCATTATTCTGAATATAGAAACGTTATGAATAAATTTAATAGGGAAATATCTAAAATCATGATTTTGATTAATGAAAAAGAAGAGGAGGTAAAAAATTCTAAATTAAGTAATGACTCAAAAAAAGAACAAGAAAAAATATGCGAAATTCTTTGGACATGTTTGGGTCTAATTGTAGATAAGGGGTCAACATGTGAAACACTTTCCGACATGGAGTCATTTCCTGGAACACATCTTTTAGATATATTATTAGTGGATAAGCCATATCTCACAAAACGTTATGGTGAATTCATCGAAAATAACAAATCTAAACTATTATTGATATTAAAGAATATGTATAGAGATGCACATACTCGCTTTTAAATTACCAAGGGCGTATACATATCTTATTTTTTATTCAAAATGTCACCTCAGCTATAACCCTGTTTAATGCAAGCTCCAGCGGCTTCGACAAGTCGAAGCCTAAGAAAGCGGTGACAAGTCACACGCACTCCAAATTTTATTAGTTTTTGAGTATGTTTGGAGTGCGATGACTTGTCATCGCTTTCCTAAGCTTCGACTTGTCGAAGCGCTGGAGCTAAGGCAGACAGGGTTTTAATTGAGATAACATTTTCAATTTATTCAATCATTCCAATCTTTTACATTAAGTACACTATTTCTTTACACTAAATTATTTTTAAACACATTCGGAGTCTTAATTACCTAGAAAATCTAACCGTGTTAATCATGCTTTAATAAATCATCGTGATAAGAGATCATTTGGCATAAAATTTGCATATATTATTACAAGCTTAGATTATAAAAGAGGGTTTTTTATGAATCCAATAAATAATAAAAGAATTAATGATACCGATTTAAATTTAAATAAATACAATAAAAATCAAAATAAATCATTACAAGAAAAAAATGAAAAAATAATCAAACAAAAAGAAAAAATTAACACTCCTGTACTTGCAGATAAAAAATTAGATCGTCAGATTGAAAGCCTAGGCAACAATGAAGCAGAAGCACTCGATTTAGAAATAATAAAACGAGAAAAATCAAATAAACAAACATCCATTTCTGAAAAAAGTGAAGGATTATATAATTGCATCGGTCGTAAAAAAGATAAATCCTCTGGAGGATATTTTTATATATTTGAACTGAAAAACGAATTTAAAAATTTAAAAAAACAAGAAGAAATCAATATTTTTCATGCCGTAATTCGTGAATTATATCCAGCAACTCAAGTTCCTCCGATTGTATTTGAAAATTTAGGAGATATATTTAAAAAGCTTGGTTATGAGAAAAAAGGCGATTGTTTTATTTTACCCGATGAAAAGATATTAAATAGTCGATGGTTAAATATAATAAGAGATAACCCCAATCTTCTTCCTTTAAATGTAATATCATCTAATGGGATAGCAGATGATAAGTCATATATTGAGGCAATTATACAAGGAAATATTATTCTTTCCAATGGACCAGAGTTTCTTCACGATCACTTCTTTCATGTTATGCAGCGCATTTTATTACTCTCTAAGCATGGATCAAATTCTATGGAAACTCATTCAAGTAATTATTTAAAAATTTTTACTAAATTTAATAAAGACATACAGAAAATTATTTCTTTGATTAATGAAAAAGAAATGGAGGCTAAAAATCCTCAATTAAATGAAGAATCAAAAAAAGAACAAGAAAAAATATGTGAAATTCTTTGGACGTGTTTGGGACTTATTGTAGACAAAGCATCAGCATGTGAAACACTTAATGATTTGAGATCTTTTCCTGGTGAACAACTTGTATATATTTTATTATTTGATAAGCCATATTTTATTAAACGTTATGGTGAATTCATAGAAAACAACAAAGAAAAACTATCAGTGATTTTAAATAAGATGTATGAGGATTCAAAATCGGTTTGAAATTAAACTTCATTGAGCTTTTACGCAAATTTAACATCAGCCCGTATCAAATAAATAAAAATTGCAGCCTAAAAGGCTGCAGACATTTTTCAAATTTATTAATGATAAAGAACATGTCTTTATAGATTCAACAATAAATATCAGCAAAAAACTGATATAAATTCATGTTAAATTATGCCTAAATGTTTAACTATAAATAAGAATTAATTAAATTTAATAAGTAATCCAATTCTTTTACACCAACAACTCTTTTAACTTCTTGTCCATTTTTAAAAAGTATCAAAGTTGGTACTGAAGAAATTTGGCATTTTTTTGAAACTTCAGGCGCTTGATCAATATCTAGTTTACCAATTTTTGCTTTACCATCAAGCATGTTTGAAAGCTCTTCAATAATTGGAGTAATCATTCGACATGGTCCGCACCATGTTGCGTAAAAATCAACTAATGTAATTCCATCAGCTATAGTTTCATCAAAATTATCATCAGAAAGGTGTAATATTTTATTTGACATGGTCGCTCCTTTTCAAAACGTTTTCATTTATATTGTTCCATTATCGTTTCTCACCATCTTTTTTTTCCATGCAAATCATCTTTTCTTGTCACAATCAACAATTTCTTGTATGCTATTTTTTTTTCAGAATCTAGATAAATCTTTAAGTTCAAATAACGTAAATATTATGACTCAACAACATTCATCTTCACATTTAGTACTAGCTTTTTACTATTTTACTCAAATTCAAACCCCTCATCAGGAAGTTAAAGCTCACAAAACCTTTTTCAAAGACAAGCAAATCACTTCAAGAATCTATAT
>JAUXSJ010000310.1 GCA_030679615.1 Parachlamydiaceae bacterium
TTGTAGCCAAGACTAAAGTCTAGGCTACAAAAAAGAAGTTCGTTCATCTTGTAACTATTAAGCTTCGTTGGTAGTTTTAGAGATAAAATCAAATATTGATAATTGAAAATCTGATTTAGGAACTTTTACTTTTGATGTTGCTGAACGTTTAATTTTAGGCGGTTCGAAGACAATTTTTTGATTTGGATTTTCTTCTAAATGTTCCAGAATTTCTCTGGAGCGTTGAATCACAGATGCGGGCAATCCAGCTAATTTAGCGACCTCGATTCCAAAGCTTTTAGAGGCAGGACCTTTAATGATTTTTCTCAGAAATGTTAAATTTTCACTTTCATGGACAGCAACATGGAAATTAATGGCACCAGGTATTTTTTCTTCAAGTTTTGTTAATTCAAAATAATGTGTTGCAAATAAGGTTTTAGCCATTTTTTCTGGTGTAGTTAACAAATATTCAGCAATCGACCACGCAATGGAAATTCCATCGTAAGTACTGGTTCCTCTGCCAATTTCATCTAAAATCACCAAAGAGCGTTGAGTGACGTGATTTAAAATATTAGCGGCTTCAGTCATTTCAACCATGAATGTAGACTGCCCCCTTGAAAGATCGTCACTTGCTCCAATACGTGTAAAGACTTTATCCATGATTCCAATATGTGCTTTTTTTGCAGGAACAAATGATCCAATTTGTGCCATAATAACAATTAAAGCTACTTGTCTCAAATAGGTAGATTTTCCTGCCATATTTGGACCTGTGATCAATAACAAACGCTGAGAATGATCATTTAAAAGTGTGTTGTTGGGAATAAATTTTTCTCTTTTACAAACCTGTTCAACAACAGGATGTCGGCCGTCTTCAATTTCTAAAGCCGTTGTTTCATCAACTTGAGGGCAGCAATAATGATTTTTCCTAGCAGCTTCTGCTAAGCCGCTCAGGCAATCTAAACGAGCGATCCCTTGTGCTACTCGCATGACGCTCTTAGCAAATTGAGATATTTCCTCTCTCAATTGCAGAAAGAGTTCGTTTTCTATGGATAAAATTCGTTCTTCAGCAGTCAAAACCTTACTTTCATAGTCTTTTAAAATAGGTGAAATATATCTTTCGGCATTCACAAGGGTTTGACGGCGGATAAATTGAGGCGGCATTTTATCTGTTTGACCACGGCTCACTTCAATATAATATCCAAACATTTTATTAAAACTAACTTTAAGAGTTTTAATTCCTGTTTCTTCTCTCAATTCGTTTTGATATTTTGCTATCCACGCCTTATTATCACGACTAATTTCTCTGAGTTCATCTAATTCACGATGAAATCCATCTTTAAAAATCCTGCCTTCACCAATTCGAAGAGGGGGCTCCTCTACAATAGCTTGGGCAATGCGTTGATTCATTTCAGGTAATGGATCTAATTTATCTGCTTCTCGTTGAATCCAAGGATTAGAAAATTGGTTTAATAAAATTTTAAGAGAAGCAATAGGTTCAAACGAATGGTGTAAAGCAAGAATATCCCGCGGGGTAGCATAGCCGGAAGAAATTTTCATCATGATGCGTTCAATATCTTTTACATGAATAAAATGATTGCGCAAAGCATCCAACCCAGGTTCGTGGTCGAGAAAAGATTGGATGCCTTGTTGGCGTTGTTGAATTTCATGAAGAGATAAAAGTGGCTGTTTAATCCATTGATGGATTAATCGACCTCCCATCGAAGTCAATGTTTTATCTAATACTTCGAGAAGGGTGTTTTTTTTACTTTTATCTTGTAAGGATTGAGTGATTTCTAAATTTCTAAGTGTTGTGCAATCTAATGTAAGAAAATTTGATGTAGAAAAAACACGAATATCAGTGATGTGATGAACAGGAAGAGAAAGCGAATCTTTGATATACTTTAATAAAGCACCGCTCGCACTAATAGCAGCCGGCATTTCTTGAAGACCATAACCATCTAGGTGATAGACAGTAAAATGTCGTAATAAGTAATCATGACACGATTGATAATCAAAATGCCAATCAGGTTGAGTATTGACAAGGCATGAATAGCTTTGACCGATTTCATCAAATAGGTCATTGTGGTTTTTTTTAAATTTTTCTGAAGTTAAGAATTCAGCCGGATTTAATCGATAAATTTCATTGATTAAATCTTTTTCTTGAGAAAATTCTGTCACCCAAAATTCGCCTGTCGTTAAATCTAAACAAGAAAGTCCAAAAGTTTTATTGTGGAAAATAACAGAAGCTATAAAATTATTTGTTTTTTCTGATAAAAGGGTTGAATTAATCACTGTTCCGGGTGTGACCATTCTGACAATTTCTCGCTTAACGATCGACTTACTTTGTTTATCTCCAATTTGTTCTGCAACAGCAACGCGATAGCCTTTTGAAACTAATTTATCAATATAAAGTTCGCAAGTATGAAAAGGAACACCACTCATGGGTATATCTTGTCGCTTTGTCAAAGTGATGTCTAATTCTTTAGACATGATTACTGCATCATCATAAAAAGCCTCATAAAAATCACCTAAACGAAAAAGAAGAACTGCTTCTTTGGCTATCTCTTTGCAAGCGTGCCATTGTTGCATCATGGGTGTGAGTTTAGTTTCATCTAGAGGTGTTTTGTCCATTATTCTTATTCTTGATTAAAGATTTTTACTTAACTTGAGCGATTACAATTTTTTGTAGTAATTGCTTTTGGCTTTTTAAGTCGATTGAATAACCAGTCCAAACAGTCAATAATTGACATGATGTACTAGACTTTCGCGAAGGTGAAAACATGAAGTTTTAAATTCAATCGACTATAAGGTTATCTTTACAAATGATTAGCTTCAATGTTTTTCACTAAAAAAAATGATTAATATATTTTATTGATTTACCTTACAATCGAAGCCTAAAAGCTCAGGGTGATCAACTTAAGCAATAATGGCGTAAAAATTAACCATCGATTTTATTCAATCGCCATATTCATCCTTTCTTTTGGAGTGCGAAGGCCCTGCCTTCGCTTTTTTATGGTTGAGATGTTCACAGATTCACTCTTATAGATTGAATTGATTGAATCCAAAATCACACCGCTTTAATATTTCTCTTGAAAAAAGCGAAGGCAGGGGCCATCCTATTACAAAAAATAGCTAATGGTTAATAATTTGATTGCAATGGTTGCATTGTATAGTCGATTAAATTTGAAATGATACATTTTTACGCGTCAAATCT
>JAUXSJ010000326.1 GCA_030679615.1 Parachlamydiaceae bacterium
ATAGTGTTAGATGGTTGAGTAAAATTGTTCTTGAATTCCTTCCAACAGTAGGCTTAGCGTTTATTGACGAAAGTAATAGGAACGTGAATTCTCTTCAGCAACATACTCTCGGAGTTGGAATTCCAAAGAATTTACCAAAAATTTACGCTAGTTTACTCTTAGAATGTCATCGAATTCTTTTAGGCCATCACAAAAGAAAAATTCTTTTAAAAAATAATAAAGAGTTATCAGAGAGCATACGTCTAGAAGAAAATAAACAAGCCATCACCTCAAAAGAGATTTTAGAAGAGTGTAAAGAAATCATTTTAAAAGAAATGATGGATTCATCATTAATAAAAATGAATGAAGATGAAAAAATTATTTATCGCAATTATCTTTTAGATAAAAAAGTTTCAAAACCACAACAATTAGTGGATTTATATAAAAATAACCCAGATCGGGCGAGATTAATTTGTCTTCTTAGGTATTATCTTGATACTTTATTGCCATTTTCAATTCGTCTTGTTGAAACGGTTGATCACGGTCCTTCGACTAATGTTTTTGAGGAATTTGAAACACCCCGTTACCGTACATCAGCATCTAAAAACCAATATACAGATCCTTTTGTGACTTGGATTTTATCCATTAAATGAACCTTTCAAAGAGGTCTAAAAGTTAAACAGACAGAAAAACTTATTAAAACAATTAAAAAATTACATCAACAGACGGGCGAATTTGAATCAGCGTATTCAAAATTATTTGCAACTTGGACAGAAGATTCTGAATTATCAAAAAACCCAGATGCTATTTTATGGTATCTTGATCATTTTCTCCGCAAATCGATAAAATATAGTCCTATTCAAGTTAGTTCTACAGCTTTTGATTTGCTATTCGGCTTTAATCATTCTGTTTCTTTTTCTGCAACTCCTGGATTGCCAGAATTTTACGCTATTATGAGCAAATTCGTAGAGCAGTATAAAAATGATGAAATGTTTATGAGTAAAGTAGCGAATAAATTTTGTATGGATAAGCCTTCTCAGATTATATTCAAGAGTTTTTCTCCAAAAGAATTTTTTGAAACGATTTTTATTCAAAAAAAAGATTTTTTTGAAAATTGCCGTGCGATTATTGATCCTCAAGATGCTTTACGTCCTTCAAGTCCGTTGGAGATTACTAAGGCTTTCCATGATTTTGTAATTGAAAAGAAATTGGATTATGATGGGGTTCTTTATTTCAAAAAGGATAAAATTTATTATCATTCAATAAAATTTAATACAACTAAAGAAATTGAAGGGGATGATGTTGTTAGCGCTTTTTCAAAATGGGGACTTAAATGGGATCAATCCAAAGTTTTAGTTTTATTTGATCCGTCTCACACAACTGCCGCTAATATCCCACTTCCTGATAACGCTGAAGCACTATTTTTAATTGCGGAAAA
The DNA here is from genome assembly GCA_030679615.1 of Parachlamydiaceae bacterium. Lineage (GTDB taxonomy): Bacteria > Chlamydiota > Chlamydiia > Chlamydiales > Parachlamydiaceae > JAUXSJ01. The sequence continues at coordinate 1,418 of JAUXSJ010000326.1, forward strand.
TCTAACCCTTGATGATCAAATTCAAGCCAAATTGCGTTTAAGGCAATATTTATTGAGTCATAAAATAGTCATTGGAATGGCAGAATACCTTGTTCATGCATTGCCAAAAGACAATCTTGGTAATATAACTCCTGAAACGATTTTAATGTGGACGATTAAGAATTTGGCTCAAAAAATAGAAAAAACATTAATAGAATCGGCTTATCAGCAAATTGATTATTTCCTACGCTCTATTCTTAAGGATGACCTGAAACATCATATCAATAATCCTGAAAAGCAAATTGAAATTTTTTCAAAACATAAAAAGGGAATTTTTAAAAATTATCACATCGATCCGTATAATCGTTTTTCTGATGCAATTATAAATACTGATACAAAAATTGCTTTGCTAGAATATGCAAAAAAAGAATACCAACAATATGGATTCTCAATCCCATGGAACAAATCCATTGAGTCGAAAATTTATTTAATCATTCAAATGTTTATCGACCTCGTTCAATCGTTTCCAAGCAGTGTAGAAAAGCCTCCTGAACAAGAAAGCCAATTGCAACTCATGAATATGCAATTGATGGATCAAGAAAAGGTTTGTTCCAAAATACATCATCTAACTCCTGTTCAACCTACAAATCAAGTGTCATCTCCTTATTCAGATGACTTTTTAAAATCATTATTAATTGCTAGTAAACCTATTCAAAGTGTTTTTAAAACTAATGGACTCACTAAAGATTTGTACATCACCGATAATGCTATAAATACGGCTAGCTCTTTGGGTAAAAATCTTGGAAAAAAATATTTAAAGGCAGCAGATTTTTTTGTGGTTTGTTTGGAATGGTCAGAAATGGGTGTTGGTGAATTTTCTAATCTGAAGAAATCGGCATTTATTTTATCACCAGAAGAAGCTGGAATGATTAAAGAAGAATTAAGTCATTCTTTTAAACATGAGACTATTTCAGGAAAAAGAGAAATCCTTTTCATAAATTACGATGGACGAGTAATTCGAATAGCTAGTCCATACTTTGAAACTCATCCTAAGCAACAAGAAGAGTTCTTAAAGACACAATGGATGAAAGATATTGTAACTGATTTGAATTTAATACAAGGGCGTTTTTATCATAAAAAATCGATTCAAAAGCGTATTGAGGATGGGTGGAGTGACTTTTTTATTTTTTGGAAAAACATTACAAAGTATCACCCTCAATCATCAAAAATACAGCCTCTTCCAACTAATATAGAAAGGATATAATAAATGGTTCAAAAAGTAATTAATCAAAATAATCATCTCAGTGAGCCTTCAAACTCTGGAGAATGGTCAAGAAAAAGGAAACCAAATAATGATGACTCCAATGGAAATTTTCCTGATGGAAAAATAAAATTATTAGGTCCTCCAGATGACCATCCAAAAGTTCCGTTTATCCAAATTCAAAAAAAAGAATGGCAT
>JAUXSJ010000330.1 GCA_030679615.1 Parachlamydiaceae bacterium
TGATTTTTTAATTAATGATTCTGTTCATCTAGCTTGTTGGGGGGAAGTGAATTTAAAAACTCATGAAGGAAATTTTATTGCGGGAATCCCTCTGAAAACCCTTCAACAATTCATTAATTTAAAAGATTTTGACGAAGATGATTACTTGCAAATTCCTATTCATAGTAAAGATGGAAAAATTAAAATTAATGAAAAAGAAATACTAATAAAAATCACTACACTTTTAGGAAACACTCAACTTGAACCAAAAAATAAACTATTGAAAAAGGTTTTCCAGCAAGTAGCAAAATATACTAAAAAAGAGTCAATAGAAGAAAAAGAGATGCCTAAGCCAACAACATTACCTTTTCCTTGGGAGTCATTATAATTAACCATTCATAAGTGATTTGTAGCCTAGAATTTAGTCTGGGCTTGTTTTTGCAGGCTTTAGCCTGCAAGTCCAGTTAGATTTATCATAGAAACTGCTAAAAGTATAGTTTTCGACAAGCTCGACTTTAACAGGTTTATTCACGATACTCTCAATTTTCCGTAGACTAATCACATCTCATAGTTGAAATCAATATGCCTATCGAATTCTCGAATCAGTGGTTGCGTATTTGTTAAGTAGCGGGACTTGCAGGCTAAAGCCTGCAAAAACAAGCCCAGACTAAAGTCTAGGCTACAAAATATTTTTGAATCGTGTCGAAAGGTAATTACAATAGACTTTTATAGATTTTCATCCCTGCGGCTCAATAATATTAAACCAAAAATTAAACGTATCAAATAATGAGAAGAAGTCATTTAGACTCTCTCGACTCCCCTCAACAATCACTTTTTTATCCTTAATCAATTGATCGAGTTGTTCAACTTCTAAAGCAAGATTTAATAAATCCAATCGAGAAAGAGTCATAGAAGCTAATGCATCGTTTGCATGTTTTCCTGAAAATGCATTTAATACCCCATGATTAACTTCCAATAAATATTTTTGTCCTTCATCAGATAAAGTGATATTTATTTTCATAGGCTGCTCATCAGCCCTTGGTCCATTCAAGCGAATGGCTAAATAATCAAAAAGCAATTCATTTGGCATCGCTTCTAGCAAATCATAGATTCTTAATTGAGAAGGATTCTTTCGATGTACACTTTGACGTAATTCTAAAGCACCTGATAAATAAAAATTTCTCCAAGTTGCATTTTCATCCTGGTATCCCATTTGTTCTAAAGTATCTGCTAACAAGTTTCTTGCATCTTGATTTTTAGGGTCTGCAAATACAACATGATTTAATACTTGAGAAACCCAGCGATATTCTCCACGATTAAAATCTTGTTTTGCTCTTTCAAGAACTTTTTCAGCACCACCCATGTATTCAACGTACTTTTTACTAGCTTGAACAGGTGGAAGTTGATGTAATGTTGATGGATTTCCATCAAACCAACCAAGGTAAAAATCATAGACTGCTTTGGCGTTATGGTTTAAGCTTCCATAATAACTTCTATTTTCCCATGCCTTTGCTAAAGAATCAGGAAGCTTAATGATTTCAGCAATTTCAAGCATTGTATAGCCTTGATTAGCTAAGCGTAATGTTTGGTCGTGAATATACTTATAAAGATCACGTTGCTTTGTGAGATAATCAATTACGTGAGCATTCCCCCACTTTGGCCAATGATGTTGGCCAAAGACAACCTCAACTTGAGGTCCAAACATTATAATTGATTGATTTAAATACTTTGCCCAAGCTCTAGCATCTCTTGGTTTAGCACCTCTCAAACTATAAAGATTATGCATTGTATCATTTGCTTCTTCAGCAATTCCTAAAGCTTTAAGCTCCGGAAGGTAAAAAATGATTTCAGCAGGTGCTTCAGCTCCAGGGGCCATTAAAAAGACAAATTTAACGCCATCTATCGTTTTTCTTTCACCTGTCTTACGTATTAAATTTGTTGGTAAAATTAAAGATATTTTTCCCGTTGAACTTGTTAAGCCTAACCCAGAGGTCATTTGACCTAAAGGACCAGGTTTTAACAAATTTCCATACATATATACCGATCTTCTTCCCATGACATTACCTGCCATGACGTTTTCATCAAGAGCTGCATCGGTAAAACCTTTTGGAGCATAAACTTTCACTTTTTTATCATTCACATCCTGCTGAGTGATGATACCTTTGACGCCTCCAAAATGATCGACGTGACTATGCGAATAGATAACTGCTTTAATTGGAACTTTCGGGCGATGATTAAAATATAACTCTATCGCCGCTTTAGCTGTTTCTTCAGAAACTAAGGGATCAATGACAATAATCCCCTCTTTTCCTTCAATGATCGTCATGTTAGACAAGTCTGCTCCACGAACTTGATAAATTTTTTCTGTAACTTTAAATAAACCAGCTTGGGTTAATAATTGACCTTGACGATATAAACTAGGATTCATTGTTTTAAAATCAGGAGAAGATGATTTTAAAAAATCATAACTTTTTAAATCCCATACAATTCGTCCCTCACTATTTTTCACAATTCCTTCATCAGCAAGTGGAGCAATAAGACCACGTGTTGCATCTTCAAAGTCTTGTTGTTGATCAAATGGCAGCTGTTTTAAAACCGTTTTATTTTTTGAAACGGTAAACGTAGATGGTTCTGAAGCGTAGTTTAAATATGGAAGTAATAAAATCGCGGTTTTTAAGCAATAAAATAATGTCTTCATAATTTTCGTATTTAAAAAATATTAATGGTTTTTTATCTATATCCCTTTTCTGATTGTTTGAAAACTGATTTTTACATTCAATTATTTCTACACACAAAAAACATCAAAAAAAAATTTTACTTAAAATAATCATAATAAACACTTTGTATAATATAAAAATTATTTTATTGAAAAAATTTCTAATATTTTCCTAAGATCTATTCATGTTTACAAAATTACACCCCCAAAATTTAATGAAAAACAAAGTTTCCTATATATTATTTCAAATAGGGTTGATGTTGATTTTTTCATCTTCAGGTAACTCAATTGAATATAATAAAGGCTTAAAGCTATACTATTGGCACGAAAATAAAGAAATTAACTTCGGTGATTTTCTATCAGTTAAAATTGTTGAGAGAATCGTGGGTCGTCCGATTCAAACTTATGAAACAAAACCTGTTGTTGTTGGAAAAAAATTTCTTGCATTAGGATCGATTTTATATTTTGCTAGAGAGGGAGATGTAGTATGGTCTTCTGGAATTAATGGAAAACGCCCTTATAAACATGAATATCAATTTACTTATTTAGACGTCCGTTCAGTCAGAGGACCATTAACAAGGGCCTTCTTGAAAGAAAAATTTAATATTGATGCCCCTGAAATATATGGTGATCCTGCTTTGCTTTTTCCATATCTTTTTCCTGAATTCAAAAAATCTGAAAATCCCTCCAATAATTATATAGTTGTGCCTAATTATAACGATGAGAAGTTTTTTCCTCGTTCAAATAAAGATCCCCATATAGTTTATCCGACAGATCCTTGGGATGAAGTCATCAAGAAAATTTTAGATAGTCAATTTGTAATTGCCAGTTCTTTGCACGGAATAATTATTGCAGAAGCCTATGGAATTCCAGCTCGATTATTACGTATATCTGAAAATGAGCCTTTATTCAAATACCAAGACTATTATTTTGGAACAAATAGGCCTAATTTTTCAGTTGCATATTCGATACAAGAAGCTCTAATGATGGGTGGAGAGATTCCTTTTGAATGTGACTTAAAAAAATTGTATGAGGCATTTCCTTTTGAGTATTGGCCTGATGCAGTGATTAAAACATATGATTTTTCAAACATACAATAAAAAAGTGTTCAACAAATGACAAAGATTTATTTCATATTTTTCTTCATTTTCACTAATTTTTCACTTTACGCAAGCTTAGATTTAGAAAATAATACTCAAGATTTTGTTTTAGAAACAAAAAAAATTGAGATTGCTGATTTTGAATACCCCTTTAATCCTTCAATAGTAAAATGGAAAGATAAAATATTAATGAGTTTTCGATTTAGAGAACCTCCAAAAAATATTCCCAATCAAATTGGCTTGATTTATTTAAATGATGAATTTAATCCGATCACAAAACCTTTTAAATTAGATCAAAGAATAACAGAATTTCAGTCAGATAATTGGGCACAAGATCCACGTTTAATTGTTATAAAGAATCGTTTATATATTGTTTTTAATAATATTGGTATGACTGCAAACCCATCTATTCGTCGCACATGCATTGCAGAAATATTTGAAGATGATTGTGGATTTTATATCAATGATCCGGAATTTTTATTGTATTTTGATGGAGAAAATCCAAATGTTCATGAAAAAAATTGGACTCCATTTGAATACGAAGAAAAAATGCATTTGATTTATTGTTTAAGTCCATTACGCATTTTTAAACCACATTTTGGAACACAATCCTGCGAAACGTTGGTAAATTCTTCTCAGGATATCCAATGGGATTGGGGCGAATTAAGAGGAGGAACTTCTGCAGCTCTTGAAAATGGTGAATATTTAACGTTCTTTCATACATGTAAAAAAATGGCCAGTGTACAATCAGAAGGAAAATTACGTGATCATTACTTTATGGGTGCATGTACTTTTAAATCAACGCCGCCCTTTTCAATAACAAAAATAAGTCCTGCACCTATTGTAGGAAAACAATTTTATAATGGCCCTTTATATAAAACTTGGAAACCACTACACGTTGTTTTTCCGGGGGGGTTTATTTCAAAAAAAGAACATATTTGGATCGTTTATGGTCGACAAGACCATGAATGCTGGGCTGTTAAATTGAATAAACAAGGACTATTGGATAGTTTACAACCAATTTAATACTTACAAGTCCTCAAAGAAATTCCTAGAGTGTACGTTTATATACAGTCAATTTGAACCACAAATTCATAAAAAATAATCACAGAAATCCATAGACATCTTTCGAAATTTGCTTTGATTGAAAAAATTTGAAGTCATATGTGTACATATGGCTGAAAAATTTTACAAATAAGATGCCAAAAAGAGCAATTTTAGCAATCAAATGGAGTTTCGAAAGAAGTCTAATTTATAAAAAAGCGAAGGCAGGCCCCATATAGATGAACATCTTTTTCTTGACATGTAAACAGATTTAGAGAGGAGCTTTTCGACGCATTTCTCAAGTGTTTTGTAACCTAGAATTTAGTCTGGGATTGTTTTTGCAGGCTTTAGCCTACAAGTTCCGCTACTTAAAAACATCAACTACCTATTTGAAAATTCGATAGACATATTGATTTCAACTATGAGATGCGATTAAGTGGAAATTGAGAGTATATCATGTAAATCTGTTAAACCCGTTGATATCGAAAACTATCCTTATGAATTTCTATGTTAATTCTTCACTGAACTTGCAGGCTAAAGACTACTGCAAAATCAAGTCCAGACTAAGATCTAGAATACAAAACACTCGAAAAGTCCTTACAAGAGGAAGGTTACTGATTATTATCTACCTCAACTATATTATTTGGTTGGATTTCTTTTTTTGGTAAATTTATAACTATTTCAGGATAAAGTAAATCACAAATAAGCTGATGACCTTTTTCATTAGGATGAACAGAATCACCCATATTATATTCAGGAAATTTAAGTGTAACTTTATCCAAGAAAGGAAATGATTGAATTTTATATTTAGAGGCTAGTGATTTATATATCTCTAAAAAGGACATTTTGTAGTTATAGTAAACAGGATGAGTCCATTGCCTACACGAAATATCTATTAAACCAAGAATAACTTTAGCTTTATATTTTAGAGAGTTTTCAATCATTACTGCTAAGTTGTCTTTAATATCAATTTGATTTCGAAGATTTAAAGAATCAGCCATGCCACTATTTATAACAACAATATCTGGGTGATCTATAGGTAATGCATCCAATAAAATTTTCCGATGCAAACTGGTTTCTGTGCCATATATGCCATAATTGATAATTTCTACATCATAACCTTCTTCTGATAATCGCTTTTCCATTAGATAAACATAGCCAAACAAAGGATCTCTATTTCCTTGAGTGATGGAATCTCCAATAAAAACTATTTTGTAACTAGCAAAAGCATGTAATGGAAATCCAAGAATAATAATTGCAATTATTAAATTATAAAAAAATTTTTTCATTTTTTTAGTCTCCATTAGAGCTATTTGTAAAAATAAAAAGCTTATAAAATTACATATATATATTAAAGATTTTTCAAACGAAAAAATATATTTGAGACAGGACCATGAATGCTGAGCTGTTAAATTGAATAAACAAAGACTATTGGATAGTTTATAAGCAATTTAACACTTTGGTTTAAAAATAAAACCATTAAAAACTATAAAAGTGAACATCCGAACCAAAACAAAGCGAAGGCAGAGCTCATACAATTGGACAGATCATTTTGTTGACAACAACTTTAATTAAAAATTATTTTATAACCCAGATAGACCGTTACTTCTCGAAAACAATTTAACGCAGAGGTGGGGAGACAGAGAGACGCAGAGAAAACGTTTATAATTATATTATTTAAATGTTCTTCTCTGTGTATCTCTGTCTCCCCACTTCTGCGTTAAATTGTTTTCGAGAAGTAACGGTCTGTCGGACTCAATTCTTATCAAATCTATAATGATTTGATTGAGAAAAGTTCCAAATTATTGTCCATCTCAACTTTATCATTTAGTTCAGTTTCTTGATTATTTAGTATAGTTTCATTTTTTGGTAAATTTTTAACTATTTCAGGATAAAGCAAATCACAAATACGCTGATGACCTTTTTTATTAGGATGAACAGAATCACCCATATTATATTCAGGTGATTTAAGTGTTACTACATCCAAGAAAGGAAATGATTGAATATTATATTCAGATGCTAGTGATTTATAAATCTCTAAAAAGGACATATTGTAGTTATAGTAAACAGGTTGAGTCCAATGTTTCCAAGAAATATCTATTAAACCAAGAATGATTTTAGCTTTATATTTTAGAGAGTTTTCAATCATTGCCGCTAAATTATCTCTAATATCAATTAAATTTCGAACTAGTAGAGAATCAACTATACCACTATTTATAACGACAAGATCCGGTTGATCAATAGGTAATGCATCCAATAAAATTTTCCTATGCAAACTGGTTTCTGTACCACTTATTCCATAATTGATAATTTCTACATCATAACCTTCTTCTAATAATCGCTTTTCCATTAGATAAACATAGCCATGTGAAAGATCTATATATCCTTGAGTAATGGAATCTCCAATAAAAACTATTTTATAACTGGCAAAAGCGTTTAATGGAAATCCAAGAATAATTATTACAAAAATTATACTACTATAAAAAAAATTTTTCATTTTTTCACCTCTTTTTTCACCTCTTAAAGTATCATTTTGTTATTAAAAAAAATTTATAAAATTATATTTATATAATTTATATATTAAAGGTTTTTTTTAAACTTCTCATTTCTTAGTACAATAAAATTATTCTTAGAAATAAAATATTTTCTTTAGTATGATAAATCCTTTCGAAATTTACGATATCTTTACTTATTGAATTCAATCTCTATAGGAATCGCCAATGAAATTTAAGGTTTTATTTTTAATTATTTTTTTTGTAAATCCGTTAATTGCATTATTAAATCTGGAAGATTTTGAAGATAAATCTATCATATTGGAAATGAAACAAATTTATTTACCTCAACATCCATTTGCATTTAATCCTTCGATCGTCAAATGGAAAGGTGAAATCTTTTTGTGCTTCAGGGAAATAATTCCATCAGAAAACTATATGGGATCAAGGATTGGTATATGTCAACTTGATGAAAAATTTAACCCTATCGGTTGTACTCAAGTCATTAATGGTATAGAGAATTTTGGATTACAAGATGCTCGTCTTTTTTCTTTAAAAGATCGATTATTTTTAATTTATAGTGCGGGATGTAAAAATCTTGTTCCTATTCCAAATCAACATAGTGGCGTAAATTGTCGGATGTATATTGCTGAGCTAGTCTTTGAAAATGATCAGTTTATAGCAATTAATAATGAATGTTTATCCAAATTTGAAAATGTTAATTCAAATAGAGCTGAAAAAAATTGGATTCCTTTTGAGTATTCTGAAAATTTATTATTTGCTTACACCCTATCACCTCATCGAATATTATTTCCCCATTTAAGCGAGGGTAAATGTACAACATTATATGAAACAAAAGGAAATATTTACTGGCCTTGGGGCGAACTTAGAGGAGGATCACAAAGTATTCTCGATGATGATCAATATATTTCTTTTTTTCATAGTATTTCATTTATAAAGACAACTCATTCTCATGGTGAGAATATCCCTCATTATTTTATAGGTGCTTATACTCATTCTAAAGAACCTCCATTTGAAATTACAGCTATAAGTCCACATCCGATTATTGGAAAAGGATTTTATTCAGGTAAAATCTATACCCCCTATTGGCACCCTGTAAGAGTTGTTTTTGTTTACGGACTTATTTGTGAACATGATTGCTTTTGGATTTCATATGGCCGACAAGATCATGAAATGTGGATTGCTAAATTAGATAAAAAAGCGTTGTTAAAAAGCTTAAAACCTATTCAAACTGAGGAATAATGTTCAAAGTCATTTCTATTATTTTTACACTGCTTGCGTTTACTCCAATTATAGCTCAAAATTCTGAATCTTTAGATTGTTTTTGTTATAATCAAGAATGGGTTTTAGAAACAAAACAAATTCACATACCTGGATATCCACATGCATTCAATCCTTCTATTGTTAAATGGAAAAATAATTATTTATTAAGTTTTCGCATTGTAGCTGACATGAAAGATAAATTTACTTGTCGAATAGGTCTTGTAAAACTTGATGAAAATTTTAATGTCATTAACAAACCTCAGCTTTTAGATACAGTGGAAGTTGATACAGGAATACCCCCTCGTATCGACGATGCTCGTTTAATTTTAAACAATGATCAGTTGTGGATGATTTATGCGGATAATAAAAAAGATATTAAGGTGACTGCTGGTGGATTTAGAGTATATTTAGGTCAACTAATTGAAGAGAATGGTCAGTTTATTCTGCTTAATCAAGAATGTTTATCAAAATTTGAGGGTGAAAAGAAGACAGTTAGAGAAAAAAATTGGACACCTTTTATTTACAACCAAGAAATTCTTTTAGCTTATAGCTTAAATCCTCACCGCATTTTTTCACCAATAATAGGTTTAGGGGAATGTTTAACTATAACAGAAACTGAGGGAAATATTTTTTGGCCATGGGGAACACTTAGAGGTGGTACACCTGCCCTTTTAAATGGAGATCATTATTTAGGATTTTTTCATTCATCTATTGATATGGAATCTTCTTTTTTATCTGGAAAAAAACACGCTCATTATTTTATGGGAGCTTATACTTTTTCATCTGAACCCCCCTTTGAAATTAAAATGATTAGTCCTAAACCCATTATTGGACAAACCTTTTATCAAGGAAATGATTATACACCCTATTGGAAGCCAGTGACAGTTGTTTTTCCTTGTGGTTTTATTGATGACGGTCAGTTCATTTGGATTTCTTATGGAAAGCATGACCATGAATGTTGGATTGTGAAGTTAAATAAAACAGGATTAATGGAAAGTTTAGTGCCTGTGATTTGAATACCCTATATAGATCTCAGGTCGGGACGGCAAAGGCATTATTAATGCTAACTAACAACAAAAAAACAAGATAAGCATGATCGCAAGCGGCAGGATATACAGGATAAAAATATTCATTCCCTATTATCATATTCATCTTGCCGCTTGCGATCATGCTTATCTTGTTTTTTTTTCTGAAGACTTTGGGCTTAAGGAAAAAATACTAATGTCTTTGTTGTCCTTTTGCTGCTTAATCTGAATTTTAACTTTGTGTTATAGTCGATTAAATCACAGTTGATAAAATTTTGACCAGCGTGAAAGCTCTCGCGATTGAATAAATTTTTTCATGTACAATATTAAATCAATATTGCACATGAAAAAATTTTTCAATCTCGAGGCTTTGACGCGGTCAAAAATTATCAAATGTGATTTAATCGACTATAAGGTAATTTTACCCACATTCCAATGAAAATTTTACCACTGAGAATACTGACTCGACTTAGTGGATTTTTTTTCAATCATCATGTCTTCATCACTTTTAGATACGAAGGTCCTGCACATTCTATCACTCACTAGATTCTAAACACTTAATTCTAAGCCTTTTAGTCGCTCTACGAGCTCTATGTGTTTTTTATCTTGCCCCAC